>JANOKS010000027.1:0-23907 GCA_031419455.1 Alphaproteobacteria bacterium | reverse complement strand
CATTTTTTTATCTCCATCACCATTACCCGGAAGATGGAGCACCCACCACATGCAGCAAGTGAAATGACAGCAAACCTTCACGCATTCAGTGCCTTGCCGCACACGCGGCTCGCGCACGGCGCGCGAATGGTTCCGCATGCGCGCGTCACCCTTGCGCGGACACCACTGAATCAATTGTGATTCCAGCGTGAAGGCGCCGCGCTGACGGAAGCCATGAATCTTCTGTCATGGAAATCTCCGCACGAAGCCGATGCGTGTCTTCTTGTCCACATTGCCACGTGTGTGCCAATCACGCGCGCAGATCGTCAGCCTAGAGACGATTTTCGCGGGGCGCCCAGTGGTCGGGTTTCCAAACGCAAACCGCTCCGGCATCTCTGCCGGAGCGGTCTTCGCAACAGCTGCAGCGGCGGGGGAGCGCCGCTGCGTGGCGACGGCGGGCCTTACAGCGTATGGGTCTTCTCGCCGTCTCTGCGCGTTCCGATTTTCGGGATCAGCATGCCGACATGCCGGCGGTAGGTGAGGTAACGCTCGCCGAAATGCGCGACCAGGTCGCGTTCCTCGAACCAGATGCCGACGAAGATGTAGCCGGTGGTCATCACTGCGAAGAACAAGTGACCCACGCTCATCTGCGGCGCCGCCCAGAACGCGACGATGAAGCCGAGATACAGCGGATGGCGAATCCACTTGTAGAACAGCGGCGTCACGAAGGCACCATCGCCTTCTCTGATCTTCAGGATCTTCGCCCAGCCCTGTGAGAGCCCGAACAGATGGAAATGGCTGATCAGGAAGGTCGACAGCAGCAGGATGCCCCAGCCTGACCACGACACGGCAAGGATAATGCCCGCCATCACCGGATCGTCGATCGACCATACGAGCAGCGGCAGGGGCCGCCACTGCCACAGCAGCAGCGCCAGCGCGAGCGAGGCCGCGAGCACGAACGTCGAGCGCTCCATCTCCTTCGGCAATACCTTCGTCAGCAAGCGCTTGAATGACGGCCGCGCCATGATGGTGTGCTGCACGGCGAACAGGCCCAGCAGCGCGCCGTTGATCACGAGCGATATGACCGGATCCCCCGCGGCGCCCGAGTCGATCGTGGTCGGCGTGAAGATGCCCTCGACCCAGAAGATGGCGTAGGTGAATGTCGCGAGGAAAAAAGCGTACACGACGACGCTGTAGAGCGCAGCGATTGCGCTTCTCATGGCAGTCTCCATTTGTCTGATCGCCGGTCTCTCGCCGGCTGCTGCTTCGGTTAGTTGTTGGCCGTCAGCGGGTCGATCACCTGCGGCACTTCCGTAACGCGCGTCACGGGAATGCCGCTGAGTTCGGAGTGCTTCCGGATCTGGTCTTCGCTTTCGGCGAGGTAGACGCAGAACGTCTTGTCGCCGCTCACATAGCTGTGCTGCCAGTGAAGCGTGCCGATCTTTTCGATCGCATTGTTCGACGAGCGAGCCGCGCCGCACAGCTCGACCATCGACATTCCGCCGATGCCGGGAATGTCCCGTTCGATGAGAAAGCGTTTGAGTCTGGCCATGGATCGCGCTCCTTTTGTTTGATGCGTCCGGGTTACGCCCTGCGACAACCTGACCACAAACTAAATTTTCTTGCGTGCGCTAAAGGAAAACTTTAGTAAGCGCCATGGTCGCTCCCACCCACCTGAAATCATTGCAGGCGCTGGAGTTGGCAGCCCGCCTCGGCTCGCTGAGGGATGCTGCTGGAGTCCTCGCCATCACGCCCGCCGCCGTCGGCCAGCGCGTGAAAGCACTGGAAGACTATCTCGGCCGCGATCTCCTGGTACGCGGCAGGTCCGGTCTCAAGCCGGCGCCGGCGCTCGAAAACGCGCTCGATCACCTGCGCGCCGCTTTTCAGTCGCTTGATCTCGCCAGTGAGGCGCTCAACCTCGAACGCGTTCACGAACTGCACATCGCAGGGCCGTCGGATTTCGTGGAGCTCTGGCTTGCCCCGCGCTTGCCGGCATTTCGCAAGGCGTACCCAGCCATCCGCTTCTCGCTCAATGGCGAGGGCGATGCCCCCCTGCGGTTCGCCTCCGCCGACTGCGAGATCACGTTCGGACCCCGCCGCGAGCCGAGCGAAGCCGACATTCTCTTCCGCGACTACGTCCTGCCCGTCGCCTCGCAGGAAAACACCCGGCGCGTCAGTCGCACGCGGACCCGCGACCGGCTTGAAGGCTTTCCCCTGCTCCACCTCGATTTCTACCGCAACGACCCGGCCATCCCCTCCTGGCCGCGATGGGTCGAGACGCACAAGCTGCGCCGCACGGCGCCTGAACGCGGCATGCGGCACCAGCGCATGGTTCCCGCCCTGGAGGCGATCGCAGCCGATGCCGGAATCGCACTCTGCGGTCTCGCCCTCCTCGCCCCGCTGATCGACGACGCGCGCATCACGTTGCCTTTCCCGATGACCATGGGCGCGCGGTCATCCCACGCCTTCCAGGCGCGCTTCCGCGTTGAAACGACCGTGCGACCCCAGCTGCGCCGCTTCCGTCAATGGCTCCTTGGCGAAGCCGAGTCCACGCGTGCGTGGCTCACCCGGACAACCAGCAAAAAGGCCTGGGCCTGACCTCAATTGACTTCCGCGCGCTTGAGGCAAAGACTTGCGTTCGGGCTCGCGCTCGGGGGAGACGGCAATCATGCGTTATCTGGCTCTCGTCCTCGTACTGGCGGTAGCAACCCCCTTCGCCTGCGCCCAGCGCCCGCCACAGCAACCCCAACAGCCTGTCACAGCGCCCGGTCCGGTCCGGGTTGAACCCAACTGGGCAGAGGTGCGCATCGCCCAGCAGCAGGGCCAGGTGAGCAGTCTCGACATGCTCCAGCGCGCTGTCCGCCAGCAGCCGCCCGCCGGCCAGAAGCCGGGAGAGTTGCAGGCCGAGCTTCCGGGCTACATTACCCAGTCCGCCAGCACGAACGCCGCCGTGATGATCCCGCTGTCCGCTGCGCGCGCCGAGACCACGTCGCTCGTTACCGGCAAGACCTTCTACAATTTCTCCGCGACCTATCCGGGCGTCCTTACGTCATCGGTGCTCGGCATGTGCTCCGGCATGCGCCTGCCCGACAATCATCCGATCGTGCGCAGCATGCAGGCCGAAGCGCGCCAGCGTCCCGTCGCCGCGGGCCTGGGCGAGCCATACCAGATCACCGCCACCGAAACCGGGCGTCAGCTCTCCTTCTCGAAATTCGGCTGCGCCTACGAGATTGCGATCACCTGCGAGGGGTCATGCAATGTCGACAAGGAATTGCTCGACATCGCCAGCAGCCTGGTGGTGATCAATGCGCGCTGACATCTCCCCATCGTTGGTGAAGACACTTGGCGCGATCGCTGCTGCAGTGATCCTGGCCGCCTGCAGCGGCTCCAGGCCGTTGGTCACCGCGCCCGTGCCGACGGGAACGGGAACAGGCGCGCCGGCGCCATCGACGCCCGCACCCACACCGCCGCCCGCCAGCTTCGCCGGCTGCGTCTCGACCGGCGCCACGCAGGGCAGCTTCGCCTGCATGCCGGCCGGCATGCTCCTCAACGGGCTGAACACATGGACCGGAACCACCGACCAGACGCTGTGGTTTCCGGGCATGCGCTTCCCGCTCGCCAGCGGCCCGGCCTACATCAACTCCCAGGTCTATCGCTACAAGGGCGGCTACGATCCCAACTGGCTCGGCCCGACCGGCGTGAAGCTCGGCGCGCAGAACGACCCCGGCGGCGTCGAGCAGTGCGACAGCCGCAACTACAGCTATCCATGGCAGGACAATTTCTGCGAACAGCGCGACGGACCTCCGCAGGCCAACCGCTCCTGCCCCGGAAACGCGGGACATCAGGGCATCGACATCCGCGGCGCGCTCTGCAAAACGAACGACGCCGCCAATCAGGTCGTCGCCGTCGCCGCCGGCAAGATCATCGAAATCGAGCCGCACTACACCAAGCTGATGAGCGCCGACGAAAGCGTCTACTTCAATTTCCTGCACATGCATTTCACCAGCCGGCCGCACACCAAGGCGCAACTCGCCGCCAGCCCCGGCGGCATATCCGTCTCGCGCGGCGCCATGCTCGGGCGCATCGGCAACATCCAGAAAGGCCTGCCCGACGGCACGCTCACCGTGGCGACCACGCGGCACCTCCACTTCGAGATCCGCATGCCGATCGTGAACCCCTCAACCGGCAATCTCGAAAACGTCCCCCTCCCGCCCTACGCGACGCTGGTTGATGCCTACCAGCGGCTGCAAGCGGGAACGCCGTAGCCGTCACAGGAACGCAGAGGTCATGCGCCCGGCTCCGTCGCCGCATAGAGTTCGCGAACGGTGGCGATGTCAGCTTCGAGCGTCGGACTGTTTGGGTGGACGCGGCGCCAGATGCGCTCCGCCTGCACTAGGTCCCATCCAAGCCTGCGGGCTGTTTCGACATGCTTGGGCGCTTCTGCCTCCCGTCCAAGGAGCACACATAGAAGGGCTTTGAAGAGCTGATCGAACCCATGTGTTGGATTGAGGTTGATGCTTTGATCTCGGGTAGTGTCCGCTTCCGCCAAGCGCCCAAGGTCGCGGTACGCGCCGGACTGCCACGTTTTTACCGTCCACATCAGATGTGCGCCGGGCATCAGACGCTCCGCCGCCTTGAGGTGTAACACCGCCTCCTCCGGACGATTGAGCATGACGCAAGCGACGCCATGGTTCCAGTGCAACAAGCCGCTGCCAGGCGCCCTGCGCACAGCCCTCAAGGTGTGGCGCTCGCCTTCCTCAGGAGTGCCGACAAAGCAGAGCGTAAGCCCTACGAGGCCGAGAACAGAGGCGTCGTCTGGCGCCAGAGCCAGCGCCCGTTCCGCGATGCTGCGTATCCGATACACCTCCGCCGGATCGTCAGGGGTCGCAATGTAGGCGTTGGCGAGAGCGTAGGCGAGCATAGCGTGCCCCGGCGCATAGTCGGGCGCGATGGCGACAGCGCGCCTTGCTTCCTCGACGGCCTCTACTCGTGCGGCGGCGTCCCACTTGCGATAGGCGGACATGGCTCGCGCCACCGCCTCCCAGGCGGTGATGTCGCCTGGCTTCTTCAGCGCCCGCTCCATCTCAAGGGCATAGACTTGTGCATCGAGGACGCCAGCGATGTCCGTGACCAGCTCCTCTTGAAGCTCGGCCAATTCGGTCAAAAGGCGGTCGAACTTCGCGGTCCACATTACCGCGCCTGTCTCCGCTGCCAGCAGCTGGGTGGTGACCCGCAGGTTAGCGCCGACACGGCGGACATTGCCCTCCAGCAGATAGCGCACACCTAGCTGGCGACCCAATGCGGCCGGGTCCGTAATCGCCGATCTGCTCAGATTGGCGGTGGCCATCGATCCGAGCACTCGGACGTTGACCCCTTGAGACAAAGCCGAAATCACATCCTCCACCATGCCCTCGGCAAACACCTCGTCCTCAGGCAGGCTGGAGCGGTTGGTGAACGGCAGCACCGCCAGCGACGGCGCAGACCCGCTCTGGCCGGGCTTGAGGGTTTCCTCAACGGTCGGGGCTGCGAGGGGAGTGGTGGGAGCCGCAACCGCTGGCGCAGCCTCCTTTGCCACGAAGCGCTTCACGTCGCCAAGAAACGCCACCCACGCCCGGTCATCCGCCGCGCCCTGCCAGTGGCTCAACTCCGCCGTCTGCGTTAGCTCGAACATGATCGGCCGTTCGCAGGGCTCGATCATGCAGGGCACGAGCGTCTTGTTGCGATCCGCCAGCGTCGCCTCAGCGCGCACCCATCGCGAGACGACAGATTTCTTCGACCACAGCACGACAACCGCCTTGGCCGTGCGCAGCGCTGTCTCCGTCACCTCGTCATAGGCCTCGCCGGTGCGGAGGCCGACATCCCACCAGACGCTGAAGCCCTCCGCCTCGAATGCCTCCGCAAAAACCTTGGCGCGCGCCTGATCCTCGCGGTTGTAGGAAAGGAAGATGTCAGTCACGCACGTCCCCGCTGGTGTAGTTACAAGGACTACAGGAGCGGTTCCAACAGGTCTACTTGCGAACCGAGCGCCCGCTTGCCGGGAAATGCCGGCTTAGGATCCCTCCGCAAAAGCAGCGAGAGGCGCCGTTACTTTTCGTCGATCAGTCTTCCTGCCCCGGCAACGCGAGCACACGCGC
Source organism: Alphaproteobacteria bacterium (assembly GCA_031419455.1). GTDB lineage: Bacteria > Pseudomonadota > Alphaproteobacteria > Caulobacterales > Hyphomonadaceae > UBA7672. Next base: position 17,794 of record JANOKS010000027.1, on the reverse strand, counting down.
ATCCCACTGCCAGGACGTGAAGAGATATGCTTCGCCGCCGGGACGCTGCATCTGGCTCACCTGCACTTTGAACCGCGTGCCCACGGGATAGTCCTGGAGCAGCGCCTTGTTGCCTTCCAGCAAGAGCGTGCTCGGAAACTTCTGGCCCTTGACCGGGCGCAGCGCCACCTGCCCCTTTTGCGCGCCCTTCTCCACGGCAAAGCTCTCGGCTTCGATGGTCTGGTGGTCGTTGGGTAGTTTCATGTCTGTCTCCCGTGATTGGCTGTCGCCGTTACGCGCGTATCGTCCAGCCCGCGCGGCCCGCGAGCACGTTGGAAGCCCATCTCCGTTGCCGCGTGATCCGACGCCATGCCCTGTAGGGTGGGTGCAGGCCGACGACCCGCATCTCGGTCTCAGATCTTCATGCTGCGCGCGGAACGAGAAGTCGCGCAACAGTGCGGCGGTACGCCATGAACGATGCCTCGTCGAGCAATTTCATCGGCCGGCTTTCGCAGGCGCATTGTCCTGGGCTGCCGTGCGCTGCTTCCAACGCTACGCCTGCATCGATGCCCCATTTCGGCGTCAGCAAAATCGTCTTGCGCGTCCGGCCCCGGCTCGGCAGGCTACGCGCTATACCTATTGGGGGGAAAACCTTGATCACGCTTCGTCACACGTCTCATTCCCTTACTGTTGTAATCGGGGCGGTCATGCTTGCAACAATGACCCCCCGCGCGGCGGCTCAGGCAGATGAGAGTGAGACGCGACCACCTCCCGAGGAAATGCGCGCCGAACTCGAATTCTCCGTTACCGCGGGTCACTTCGAGATGCGGGAGTATCCGCCCGCATCCAAAGCAATCGCCAGCTTTCCTTCCCGCGTCGTTGCCGATGTGGAAATCATGATCGCGAACCGCGATCCGCAGTTCTCGTCAACAGTCGGCTTCTGGGTGCTCGACGAGCGCTACGAGGAGGGCATCCGCATCATGCTGGCCGACCGTGACGGAGATCTGACGGGAAGTATCGACCTCGTATCTGTCGATGACTTTATGGATGTCGCCAGCTTCAACCCGCGCCTTCGGTCACGCGCAATCACGACCGTGGCGATCACACGCCCGGCTGAAGACAGGATCGGCTTCACTGTCGGCGGGCGTACGCGCACGTTCGACGTGGACTTCAAGCCAGCTCATACCAACCGCCCTAGATCCTGACCTGCGTCCACTCGCGTGAGGTAACGGACGTGACGAGGGAAGGATTGCTGGCGAAGGCGTTCCATGCGTCACAGCAGGCAGCGACAATGTCGTCCCAAGTCTCGAACACCCTGTTGGCGAGCTTGTTGGCGCGTAGCCAGGCCCAGATGTTTTCAGCGGCGTTGAGCTCCGGAGAATATGGCGGCAGCCGCACCGGCGTGATGTTGGCGGGTATCTCGATCTCTGCGGCGCCATGATAGCCGGCGCCGTCGATGATCAGGACGGCGTGCGCGCCTGGTGCGACGGCCTCGGAGATGAGCGCAAGGTGTTTGTCGAACGCCTCGGCGTTGGCATGCGGCATGACCAGCCCGGCGGCGATCCCACGGCTCGGACAGGCGGCGCCGAAGATATAGGCCCAGTCATAGCGGCGATCGCGCGGGGCGCGCGGTCGGCTGCCCTTCTTCGCCCAAATGCGCGTCAGTGTGCCCTGCTGGCCCACTCTGGCTTCGTCCTGGAACCAGACCTCAAGCGGCTTGCCGCGCGCCGCCTTGGGGAGGTGTTTGCGGACCGTCTTGGCGAAGTTTTTTTAAAAACCTCCTGCGCCTCGGGATCGGAGTTCGGGTGCTGCGGCCGAACCGAGATGCGCACACAGCCGATCGCCGAAAGCAGTTTGCCGACCGAGCGTTCGTGATAGTCGACGCCGAACTTTTCCTTGATCTTCCGTACAAGATCAACGCAACGCCAGCGCACCACGCCATCGGTCTCGATGTCCGGACCTTGCTCGACCAGGGCGGCGAACGCGCGCATCTGCGCCGCGTCAAGCCGACGCGCGGCTCCCGCCGCCAGACGATTGGAAAGCCCAGCAACCCCTTCAGCATTGTAGCGATGCACCCAGTCGCGCAGCGTCTGCCGGTCCATACCGCAAATGCGCGCCGCGCCGGCGCGGTCCATCCCTTCCATAGCTAACGCAATCGCAAGCAACCGCCGCGCGACGTCGCCATCCTCCGTGCGAGCCGCAATCGCCCGCAACTTGGCCGCAGACCCATCCTTCCGGGTAACTTTCAATCCATGGGCCATAAACAGAGACTCCCTGCTCAAAGCAGAGCGCCAGCATTCGCCGAGCTTGGGAATCCCCCATCGAGTCACAATCATGGGCAGCTGGTATCAGATGCTCAGCGGTCTCCTTGTAAGAGACGAGATCACGCGAGATGGTCTGCATCGTCGAACGAACGCGCGCGGCGCGCTGCGAGAGATCACGGTAGGAGTCGAGAACTTCGAAATTGGCCAGTTGCTCGCGCAGACGCGAGGCCTTGGCCTCGGCGATCGCAACTTGTGGCCGCAGCTCGGCGACAGTGCCCACTAGATTGCTCAGAGCCCCACCCTTCGCCGCTTTTCGCAACTCTTCGAGCGTCTTCTCCCGGTTGCGGATGCCTTGAAACGCCTGTGGCACCTGCCAGTCGAGGCCGAGCAGATAGGACAGTTGACTTGCCAATCGGCACGTTGCTGCATCGCTGCGTGTCGCTCCGGATGCGCCATGCCGTCGGCGCTTTTCCGACGCGCAAAGTAGCTGATCAGCGAGCGGAACGATGGAGCGTCTGCCGTGTCGTAGGCTGATCCATCCGGGTCGGCCGGCAAACCGAACATCGCGTGGCCCAGATATACTCGCCAGTTCGCGTTGCTGACGTACTTTCTTCTGCTGGCCTTGTCGGTTTTTTGCGGCACGCCGAGATTACTATCGAGGCCCTCGACGAAGATCTTCGCCGGCGCGGCACCGCTACGTTCGACGCGCAGCTGTTTGCCTGCGATCTCAAAGACTCCCGAGAAGGTTTCGTTGATCAACTCCGGCACCCTGAAGAGGGAGTCCGGATCGCAATTCGCGCCAAGTAGGAAATGGATAATCTCGACGAAACTGGTCTTGCCAGCGCTGTTGCGCGTCTGTTTGTCCGTGGCCCCCGGCACGGTATCGGCCAGAAGAACGTTAAGCCCAGGGTGAAATGCGAGGCTTTTGAAAGTCGCGAGTGAGCTTGCGATTGACAAGATCATGGTCGCCCCCGGGCGACGACGACATTGTCGATGATGTCGATTGCCGAGATGGCGAACAACATGTCGAGCGCCAGCACGAACCAGTCGAAGCTAAGTGGCGTCGACGAGGCGGGGCGCGCCGCCCGAACCCGTTCCCAGAGTTCGGAGACTGTTCGTCCGTCATCGATCACGCCGAGAATTTCCGCGCCGATACCGGCAAGGGAGCGATCTTGCGGAAGGTGCTTGGCCGGGAGGATCATGACGCTGCCGCCACAGGAGCGTCTTCAAGGACGTCGCAGCTTTCGAAGAGGTGGGCTAGGAGGGCTTGGGCCGCAACACTGCGGGCCGCCGATGGCGTACCGACACCGAGGATCATTGTGTAGAGATTCGACATGGTAGCATCTGCGCTGAGGTGCTCTGCTCTTAGGTAGGCGTAGCGGTGGCGAAAGCGCTGTGCGACGCGTTCGCCCGTGAGAGGCTCGGGGTGCTTGTCGAAATAGGCCGCCACATGAATCGCGTTCTGGAAGCCGAAAGTCAGGAGTTGGCGCCAATGACCGGAGAGGTTGTTGTGCGCGAGCTTTTGGGGGGACACCTCTTTGACTTCGCCGGCCTGGGCTGGACTCTCATCCACGGCCGCGATGACGGCGTCGATGACGCCTTTCAATTCAATAGCGTCGAGATTCTGGCTTTCTGAAGCGGTGGCGGCCGGACCGACAAGTGTCTCGATCCTGGCGACGGGCAGCGCCAGCAGGATCTCCGCCATGCTTTCCATCGCCGCAAAGCCGAAGGTCACCCCGGGGTTGGCCTTCTCCATTTCCTGGAGCTTAAGGACCGCTTCGATCGGCAAGCCATCGACGAGATTGTGGGTCACGAACCATTGCTTCATGACGGCGCCAAGATGGGCCTTGGCTTTGGCGAAATCAGTCTCCATTTTGCCGATCAGGTAGGCGACCTTCGATCCGTCGGCGTTGACCGCGCCGTAGCAGGCGTGAACCCGGCCCGATGATGCGAGATAGCCATCGCAACCTTTGTCACCGAGCTGTCCATACGGCCGCACGCGCACATAGCCATCGCCATGCGCAGCGGACATCAGGTCAGCGAAGAAATCCTGGAAGGCTTCGCCGCTGGACTGCCGCAGCTTCAGCTCCAGACCAACCCGCCACCAGTATTGTTGGATCGGACTCATTCGTTGATGCTAGCCGCACCGACCAGCGATAACAGCCCGATTCGGCTAGGTTTTTGTGTTCGGGTCATGAGCTTGATGATGTTACATTTCCTAGGTACTTGTGAATAACCACCTAGCTATTGTAACATCCAGTCATGACGCTGGAAACTCATCGCGACAAAGCCCTCGCCCTCGCCCGCCGCGGCAGCGTCGCGCGCGCGCGGGACTTCGAAGCGATTGGCGTCGCCCGGACGACACTGGCGCGGCTCGTCGATGAAGGGACACTTGTGCGACCGACACGCGGCTTCTACCAGCTGGCAGCCGCAGACATTTCGGCGACCCACAGTCTGGCGACGGCGGCGGCGGCGGCGCCGAAGGGCGTGGTCGCTCTGCTCTCCGCCCTTCAGTTTCATGGGATCACGACACAGCTGCCGCACGAGGTTTGGCTGCTGATGCCCTCCAAGGCCTGGACGCCGACATCACCACCCTTGCGCCTGCGTATCCTTCGAGCCAGCGACGAAGCCCTCCGCGCTGGCGTTCAGCATCACCAGATCGATGGCGTCTCTGTGCCCATCACCACACCGGCAAAAACGCTTGTCGACTGCTTCAAGTACCGCGGGCGGGTCGGCCTAGATGTAGCGATCGAGGCGTTGCGCGACGGCCTGAAACAACGCAAGACGACACGCGTCGATCTTCAGCGCTACGCCAAGATTTGCCGCGTGCAGAACGTCATGCGGCCCCATCTCGAAACGCTGCCATGACCGGCGAACCCAAGGAAGACATCACCGTTTCCGTCGGCGACCGGCCGCAGAACAATGCCCCGCACGACGGGTCGGAATTTCCAGCGCGTGCTGGTCCGCTATGGCCTCGATAAGCGAGGCGCTGGCGCACTCGCCAGCGGCATTGCCGGCCTCTCCGCAAGTTGTCCGGAATTGCTCCGTGTTGCCGCGTGTTTCCGAACGCGCTCGCCGGATTTCAGTGTGTCGCCAGTGTGTCGCGAGGCTCGTAAACATCTGAAAAGATTGAGCTCTCCGTCCAGTCCATCATAGCATCGGGAGCATCCGTCGGGCTCTGAGGAGAGCATTACTCCTTCGCTCTTCGATTGGGCGAGCACGGCCTTTCCGACCCTTTCCGGTCATTTCCGACTCGATTCCCGTTCGTCTCACGGCGCCAAACATCATCATCTGTACCAAGGAGATTGATCATGCTTGCCGCCCTGCCCGTTGAAATCGTCGAAGCCAAACCCGTTGTCCGTCGCCAGCAACTGCGCGAACTCGTGCCACTTGCCGACACCACAATCTATGAGATGGAACAACGCGGAGATTTTCCGAAACGTTTCTACCAAACACCGCGCTGCCCGGTCTGGGATCTCAGTGAGATCAATCTTTGGCTGGCCGCGCGACGTGCGGCTACCAGCCTCATTCCGCCGCCACACCCTGACGTGCGGCGGCGGAGGACACGGCCAGTGCGGTCCTAGGCCTGCGGATCGTGCGCCACCAGCTCGATGGCGGGTGGCATAAATGTCGCCGTATATTTCTCTCCCCTGATCCAAGCCTCAACCATGTTCGACCATTGCTGCAGCATGTGGCGCCGCTGGGGTTCATATTCGGCTTTGTTGTACACTCCGCGCACCGTGCGCCCATGTTCATGGGCCAAGCACTTTTCAATCCAGTCGCTGTTGAAGCCAACCTCATTGAGCAACGTCGATGCGGTGCGGCGGAGGTCGTGAACCGTGAATGCAGCGAGTGGCAACTCATCCTTCTCCGCCAAGCTGGCAATCGCAGTGGTAACGCGGTTGAAGGTTGCCCGCGACATTGGCTCATCGGCGTCGTACCGGGACGGCAACAAGTAGCGCGAATTCCCCGCGCACGTCTTGAGAGCGATCATGATATCGAGCGCTTGGTCTGACAGGTAGACGTTATGCGGCTTGGATCGTTTCATTCGCTCCTTCGGAATGGACCACACACGGTTCTCGAAATCGACCTCGTTCCACGTTGCATCCTGAAGCTCGCTTTTTCGAACCATGGTCAGGAGAATGAGCTTCAGACCGAGGCGAATTGTCGGAAGCGTAGCAACTCGCTCAATCAGTCGAAACGCGATCCTGATCTCACTGGGAGACAGCGCCCGATCGCGAATTTCGAAAGTCGCGATCGATGAGGGGGCGACGGAGTCTGCCGGATTTGTGATTTTCTCGCCCTGAAGGATGGCGAAACCGAATATCTGCTTGATGATGTCACGAACGTGGATAGCTGTTGCAGGCGCTCCCCGCTCTTTTACCTTGTTACACAACGCTCTCACGTCGTCCGGGGTGATTTCAGCCATCAACCTGTTTTTCCAGGCCGGCGCGATGTCACGATCGTAGATGTGCCGACGCATGTCCCGCGTCGAATCGGCCATTTTCGAGTCTTTGAAGTATTTCTCCGCCCGCTCCCCGAAGGATTGGGCGTCGGCCATCCTGCGCTTCTCACGCTGCTTTTCCTGGGCTGGCGATTGACTTGCCTTCACGGCCCTCCGGGCCTCCATGCATCGCTCACGCGCCTGGGACAGGGTGATGCCATCGCGGCCGTACTGGCCAAGTGTGAGCGTCTCGCGTCTTCCGTGTAGCCGGTAGTCAAAACGGAAGACGATCGTGCCGGTTGGTTTAACCTGGGCGTACATACCGTCACGGTCTGCAACTTTGTATGTTTTGTCTTTTGATTTCAGATTCTTGAGTGCTGTGTCGGTCAACATTTTCCGCTCCTGTTGGAAGCGGAGAGGCGCGAAAACAGGGCTGAAGTACCGTCAGCCAAAATACCGTCAAAACATGCCTATCCGCTTGGTTTTTCAGTTTATTTCAACCCAAACGTGCGGAAATGGCGGGAAAGGAGCATGACGGTATTGAGATCACTCGGCTTGCACCGATGTCGCAATGCCGTCGCGCGTACCGCCAGACCATCACGCTGCTCGGCGAACGGTGGCGATAGGTATCGACTAGATTTTCGAGGGTTTTCAGAGCGCTAGTTTAGATTTCCGATAGACGGCGAACCGCCCGGAAAAGCTCTGAATCATTCCCACTCGATTGTCCCCGGCGGTTTGCTGGTGACATCGTACACCACGCGCGACACGCCCTTCACTTCGTTGATGATGCGCGTCGCGCAGCGGCCAAGGAAGTTCATGTCGAACGGATAGAAGTCCGCCGTCATGCCGTCCGTTGATGTGACCGCGCGCAATGCCAGCACGCTCTCATACGTCCGCGCGTCGCCCATCACCCCCACCGAACGCACCGGCAGCAGAACGGCAAACGCCTGCCAGATCTTGTCGTACAGCCCAGCCTTGCGGATCTCGTCGAGATAGATCACGTCCGCCTTCTGCAGGATCGCCACGCGCTCCGGCGTGATCTCGCCCGGAATACGGATCGCCAGCCCCGGCCCCGGGAACGGATGCCGCCCCACTAGCGACTCCGGCATGCCAAGCTCACGCCCCAAGGCCCGCACCTCATCCTTGAACAGCTCGCGCAGAGGCTCCACCAGCTTGAGGTCCATCTTCTCCGGCAGGCCGCCGACATTGTGGTGCGACTTGATCGTCACCGACGGGCCGCCATCGAACGACACGCTTTCGATCACGTCAGGATAGAGCGTTCCTTGTGCGAGAAACTGAGCGCCATCCACCTTCTTCGCCTCGCGCTCGAAGATGTCGATGAACGTCTTGCCGATGAATTTCCGCTTGGCCTCCGGATCGCTGACGCCCGCAAGTCCGCCAAGGAATTCCTCGGCCGCATCAACATGCACCAGCGGAATGTTGTAGTGATTGCGGAACAGGTTCACGACCTCGTCCGCTTCGTTCGCGCGCATCAGCCCGGTGTCGACAAACACGCAGGTCAGCTGGTCGCCGATCGCCTCGTGGATCAGCACCGCCGCCACCGATGAATCGACGCCGCCCGATAGTCCGCAGATCACGCGCGCCGTGCCGACCTGCGCGCGTATCTTGGCGACCTGCTCCGCCCGCAACGCCGCCATCGTCCAGTCGCCGCGCATGCCCGCGATCTTCTTGACGAAGTTCGACAAGAGCTTCGCCCCATCCGGCGTGTGCACCACCTCCGGGTGGAACATCGTCGTGTAGTAGCGCCGCACCTCATCCACCGCGATCGCGAACGGCGCGTTCTCGGACGTGCCGATCACCTTGAATCCATCGGGCAGTTGCGTGACGCGGTCGCCATGGCTCATCCATACCGGATAGCGCTTGCCGACTTCCCAGACGCCATCGAACAGCGGCGAAGCCTCCCTGATCTCCACGTCCGCCCGGCCAAACTCCGCCGCGTGCCCGCCTTCAACCGTCCCGCCCAGCTGCGTCGCCAGAGTCTGCTGGCCATAGCAGATGCCGAGGATCGGCACGCCAAGCTCTAACGCCGACTGCGGCGCCCGTGGAGAATTCGCCGCCGTCACACTCGCCGGCCCGCCCGAAAAGATCACGGCCTTCGGATTGAACCCGGATTTGATCACGGCATCCGCGCGATTGTACGGATGCACCTCGCAATAGACGCCCATCTCCCGCAGCCGCCGCGCGATCAGCTGCGTCACCTGGCTGCCAAAATCGATGATCAGCGCACGCTCGTGCGCGCTGGAGTCGTAGGACGGTATCGGAGGGATGCTATTCGCCATGGCGGAAATAGAAGGGGTTCGGCCTTGACGTCAATCCTGTCGCGCGACGATCCGCAATCAGGACCTGAATCCGCCCATGGCCCGCGCACGAAACCGGTTCATCAGCGCCGCCAGGTCCTCCGCCGACAGCCCGTAGGTATCCGGCAGCATGCCGCTGTGCCCGATCATGTGCTTGTTAGCGCTCGCCAGCTTTGGCTTGGCCGCATCGTCCTCAGCCGATGTGAAGCCAACAAACTTGTTCACCCCCACCCGCACCGGATCGAATGTCGAGCAATCCTTCCACGTGCGCGTGAAGCTGCGAAACAGCGTCACGCAGGTGAAGCCGTCGCGCCCGAGATCGAGCCGGGACGCAACGCCGATCACGTTCAGCAGGGCGATCACCGCCGCCACGCCAAAGAAGATGCCGACAACCCAGCGCATCGCTGGAAAGAAATCCTCCATCGCCCACACCGCCGCCGACGACAGCACGACCGCAACAATCAACAGCAGCAACCACCGCACGCGGCTGGGCCGCAGCGTCATCGTCTCGACCAGATCGTTCACCCCGCCCTCCGCATCACGGCCATGTAGAACCCGTCCGTTCCCGCTATGCGCGGCGTCAGCCGCACCGCCCCGTCAGCTCGCCGGCATTTGCGCACCAGCTTTGCTCCGGCCTCCGTGAGCTGTCCCGAACGTACCGCCGCCTCCGCCGCGTCCTCGCCAACAAACTCCGTCCGGTCCGCAAGGAAGCTCGCAACCTGGTCCTCATTCTCCTCCATCAGGAAGGAGCACGTCACATAGACCAGCCGCCCGCCCGGCCGCACATAGGTGCACGCCGTCCGCAGGATCATCGCCTGATCCTGCAGGCGCTTCTCCAGAGCATTCGGCGTGACCCGCCACTTCGCGTCCGGCTTGCGCCGCCACGTACCTACGCCCGTGCACGGCGCGTCGATCATCACGAGGTCCATCTTCCCGACCAGATCATCGAGCGATGCGTTCTCTTTCGGATGCCTCAGCTGCACATTTCGGATGCCTGCGCGCTCGATGCGCGGGATCAGCGCAGACAGCCGCCGCCCGTCGATATCGTGGCTGAAAATCTGCCCCTTGTTCTGCATCATCGCGGCCATGGCGATCGTCTTGCCGCCCCCGCCCGCGCAATAGTCCAGCACCTGCTCGCCCGCCGCCGCGCAGCTCACCGCCGCCGCGATCTGGCTGCCCATGTCCTGCACCTCGACCCACCCTTTCGAGTAAGCCGGGATCGCCTCGACACTCTCGCCACGCTCGATCGAATCCGCCGCCGGAATCCGGAAGCCGTTCTTCAGTTCGGGCATCTGCTTCGCCTTGACGCCCTCCAGCGCCCGCCCCGCCTTCTCGGCATCGGACTTCAGCGTGTTCACGCGCAGGTCGATCGGCGCGCGTAAAGCCATCGCCATGCCCTCAACAACGGCGTCGTTGCCAAACGCTCGCGCCAGATGCGGCGTCAGCCATTCCGGAAAATCACCCTGCACATGCGGCGGCGCAGTGGGGTTCGGCGCCATCAGCAGGTTCTCGCGCTCCTTGCCAGCAAGTGGCGGCGGCGCGTGCTCATCCTTCAACGCCTCCTCGATCTTGCGAACGTCCCAGCCCCACGCATGCTTCAGCGCGCCCAGCGCCAGCACGCGCGCACCTGTCGCCTCCATGGCATGCTCGATCGAATTCTTTCGCCGCAGCGCATCGACCACCAGCCCCGAAATCCACGCCCGGTCTCGCGCGCCGGCAAACCGCGACTTCTTCCCCCAGTCGCGCACCGCCTCCTTCACCGGCGTGCGCCGCTCCAGCACATCGCGCAGCACCTCGATCGCCGCCTGGATTTTCCCGCCGTCACGCACGACAATCACCACCGTCCCTCCTCCCCCTGGAAGGGGGAGGCGCAACAAGCACTGACGGTTCAACGGTCGAGATCAGGTGGGGGTCACTTCCATCAACGCTCGCCGGACAAAGTGACCCCCACCTGACCTGCGCAGGTTGAAACACCGTCCATGTCGCGCCTCCCCCTTCCAGGGGGAGGAAATCCGGTGTGTGCGGCCTGGCCAAAATCACGGATGCGGCCCCGCGCCGCCATGGCGGCTTGTCAGAGCACGGCCGATCGCGCGCACGTCCTGCAGGATCGCGAAATCACCGACGATGATCGCATCCCCCGGCGCACGCTCCCGGTCCATCACCAGCATCGGGCACCCCTGCCAATCCGGCCCGATCAGATCGATGATCGCCTGCCGCGGCCGCGCAAAGCCGATCCGCAGCACCTCGATCTTGTCTTTCCAGTGCGGGTTGACCATCAGCGCGCCCTCAAGCGTCGCGCAATCATTGCAGTACCAGTCGAAGCCGCCATCCGGAAACGGCGCCGCAAGAATGAACAAGGTGTCTTTCATGGCGCCGTCTTAGCTGGGCTGGGCGGTTCCCGCTAGACCGCCGCCAGCGCCCTGCCGATAGCCGCGGGCCGATCCGCCTCAGGCAGCCTGAACAGCTCCAGCCACTGCACGCCGGCAAAGAAGTACTCAAAATCCTCCGGCGGCTTTGCATCGGCAATGAACACCGGCAGCATCGGCTTCTTGTAGCGATCCGCCAGGTAGACCTCGCGCTTGATATGATCGCTCTCGAATGCGTTCGGGCTGCACATCACCATGACGCCGCTCGATCCCTTGATCCCGCGAACGATCTCGCCCGCCCAGCCCTCGCCCGCCTGTATCCCGCCCTTGTCGATCCACACCTGGCGCCCGGCGCCCTTCACCACGTCTACCACCGGCTGCACAGATGCGTTGTCTGCATGGGCATAGGAGATGAAGAGCGTGTTCGGCGCCGGCGTTGATGCAGCGGGCGCCGCTGGCGCCGGTGCGTGCACCGAGGTTCTTGGTGGGGCGCGGGTCCGGCGGGAACCGCCAAGGCCGAGGGCCAGCAATACGATCAGACCGCCGGTTACCGCGCCGGCGATGGCGGCGTAGAACACGGAAAACTCGTAATCCGGCCCGCCGCCGCCGATTGCTGCTGTCAACGACGGTATGCGGATCGTTCCGCCGACGCCCGTCGCAAGCGCCCACACGCCGGCGCCGAGCACCACAAGCCCGACCAGCAAGAGAAGCGCTTTCGGAGCGCCTCCGCGCTTTGCTGGAAGGTCGAAAGGCTCAGGCGCTTCCAGCCGAGCACGCGATGAGCCGGCTTGCGGGCGTTCAGCGGCGCCTACGCGCACCGGACCCTCGATCGCGTCACCATCCGGATGAATTGACTCCTTCCGGGCTTTCTCGTCGGCTGCGACCAGGGCGCGGTTGATTGCATCGTTTGCGGCGCGCTCAACCTGTGGCCAGACGCTCATGGATCGGCCGGTCTCGAAGCTGGCATCGAATGCCTTCAGGTCGCGCATACCCACGGGCAACGGGTCATGATCAAGCCTGACGAGGACAAGACGCTCGTCAGCCCAGGCATCGAGTATCCGGTTTTCCATGAGCATTCGTTGGCCGCCGAAAACCGCCTTCCGCGACCATAGGGCGATCACGACGTCGGATTTCTGAAGATGGCGGAATCCACGGACGCCGGTTTCGGTTTCAACGACCTTTCCACGCGACTTGAGGAAAGCCTTCAGGTCATCGGCGGCAGCCTGATCGGCTTCCGCATGGGCGATGTAGATAAACATCCCGGCCCCTTTGCTGACGGCGGAGACCTAGCACATTTCGCACGGCGGAAAAATGACCGCCAGCCGGGCCTTCGTCTGTCACCCGCCCTGCAGCGAATAGTTCGGCGCTTCGCGCGTCATCTTCACGTCGTGGACATGGCTCTCGCGCAGGCCAGCATTGGTGATCTGGATGAACTGCGCCTTCTCGTGCAACTCGGCCACTGTCCTGGCGCCGACATAGCCCATCGCGGCGCGCAGGCCGCCGGCCATCTGGTGCAGGATCGGCCCGACCGGACCCTTGAACGGCACCTGCCCCTCGATACCTTCCGGCACCAGCTTCTGCTGTGCGACGTCCTTCTGAAAATAGCGATCCGCCGAGCCACGTCCCATCGCGCCGAGAGATCCCATGCCGCGATAGTCCTTGTACGGCCGCCCCTCATAGAGGAACACCTCGCCCGGCGCTTCTTCCGTGCCCGCCAGCATTGACCCCATCATAGCTGACGAGGCGCCGGCGGCCAGCGCCTTGGCAAAGTCGCCCGAGAACTTGATGCCGCCATCCGCGATCACCGGCGTCCGCGTCGATTCCGCAGCTTTCGCGCAATCCGCAATCGCCGTCAGCTGCGGCACGCCCACGCCCGCCACGATCCGCGTCGTGCAGATCGAGCCCGGCCCGATCCCCACCTTCACGGCGTCCGCGCCCGCATCGATCAGCGCCTTGCACCCATCGCCCGTGGCGACATTGCCCGCCACCACCTGCACCCGGTTCGACAGCTTCTTCACCCGCTCAACCGCGTCAAGCACCGCACGCGAATGTCCGTGCGCGGTGTCGATCACCAGCGCATCCACACCCGCATCGATCAGCGCCTGGCTACGCTCGAACCCGGCATCGCCCACGGTTGAAGCCGCCGCCACGCGCAAGCGCCCCTGCTCATCCTTGCAGGCATTCGGGTTAGTCTGGCTCTTCTCCATGTCCTTCACGGTCAGCAGCCCGACACAGCGTCCTTCTTCATCGATCACGATCAGCCGCTCGATCCGGTGTCTGTGCAGCAGCCGGCGCGCTTCCGCCGGGTCGGCGCCCACACGGATGGTGACGACCTTTTTCGTCATCAGCTCGGACACCGGCATGTTGTCGTCTTCCGCGAAGCGGACGTCCCTGTTGGTCACGATCCCAAGCAGCTTGCGCGGCACGCCTTCCGGACCTGGTTCAACCACGGGAATTCCAGACACCCGCAGCCGCTCTTTCAGCACGCGCAGTTGGCGAAGCGTCACCTCTGGCGTCACCGTCACGGGATTGATCACCATCCCGCTTTCGAACCGCTTCACGCGGCGCACCTGTTCGGCTTGTTCCTCGATCGACAGATTGCGGTGGATGACGCCAATCCCGCCGAACTGCGCCATGGCGATCGCAAGCCCGGCCTCGGTCACCGTGTCCATCGCCGCCGACACGATCGGCACGTTTATGGCGATCTCCCGCGTCAGGCGCGACCGGATATCGACCTCGCCGGGGATGACTTCGGACGGGCCCGGCTCCAGCAGCACGTCGTCGAACGTGATGGCCTGGCGGATGCGAATTGAAGGGGGGTGCTGTTCCATAGACCCGTCTATCGATTCTCTTCCCGCTTGGGAAGTGGGCTCGAAACGTGGCCCTTGCCGCCGCCGCGCCAACGCGTCACCAGTGTGGCACAGGCCCCCGCGCCGTCTGGAAATTCACCATGCCGTCCGGCGTCTACGCAGCCATTTTCGACCTCGACGGCGTGCTGACATCCACTTCGGCCCGCCACGAACAGTCATGGGCGGACGCCGCCCGCGCCTTCGGCGTCCCCGTCAGCGATGCCGCCCTCCGCGCCACCCGCAGCATCCCCCGCGCCTCCAGCCTGAGAGCCCTGTTGGCCCATGCTGGCGTCGCCCTCGGTCCGGCCGACCGCGACGCGGTGATGGCTTTCAAGAACCGGCGCTACAAGGAACTGATCGCCGGTCTCCAGCCGGCAGACGCCTTCCCCGGCGCCCGCGAGGTTCTTGACCGGTGCCGCGCCCTCGGCGTCCTCACCGCCGTCGCATCCGCCAGCCTCAACGCGCGCGAAGTTCTCGAACGCCTCGACCTGCTGCCTCTGGTCCACTTCGTCGCCGACCCATCCCGCGCAGAACCCAAACCGAGCGCCGAAATCTACGGCATGTCCTGCGCCGCATTGGGCGCCCTGCCGCAACACGCCATCTGCATCGAAGACGGCGCCCCAATGATCTCCAACCTCCGCGCCGAGGGTCTCTACACCGTCGGCATCGGTGAGGCGCCGCTCGGCGCGGACGAGCAGTTCAAGGTGATCGCAGAGTGGGATGTGGAGGCAACGTTCGCGAAGCTGAAGCGCTGACGCCCACCTCCCCTTGAAAAGGGGAGGTGGGAGCAAGCAAGCGAAGCGCAGCGGCGACGGGTGGGGATCTCTCTCCACGACCACCAACGCCGATCCAGATCCCCACCCCGATTTCGCTGCGCGAAAATCGGACCTCCGCTTTTCAAGGGGAGGTAGCTAACCCCGAAACCCCCGCGCAATCACGAACGTCTCCGGGCTCTCCGGCCGGCTCGACGGGGGCTTCCAGTGGCGCACATCATCGAAATTCGTCTTCAGCAAATCCAGCAACGCGCCCTGCGCCCCGCCCTGGAAAACCTTTGCGACGAACGTGCCGCCCTTAACGAGATTCTCGACGGCGAACTGCGCCGCGGCTTCCGCCAGCCCAACGGTGCGGACGTGATCCGTCTGCTTGTGCCCCACCGTGTTCGCGGCCATGTCCGAGAGAACCAGCGTCGGCTTGTCGCCCAGTGCTGCGAGTAGCTTGCCGGTAACGCCCGGCTCGGTGAAGTCCGCCATGAAGATCGCTGCGTCTCCGATCGGCGTGACAGGCAACAGGTCAATGCCGACGACCCTTGCCGCGCCCATTTCGATCACCACCTGCAGCCAGCCGCCCGGCGCCGACCCAAGATCGACCACGCGCGCGCCGCGCTTCAGCACGTGAAACTTGTCGTCAATCTCCTTGATCTTGTAGGCCGCACGCGCCCGATAACCCGCATCCTGCGCCTTTCGCACATAGGGATCGCGCAGCTGCCGATCGACCCATTCGCGCGATGACTTGGAGAGCGTCTTCTTGCGCACCTTCTCCTTCTTCGTCATCGAACGCCCGCTCGAATCCGTGCGCGCGTCCAACGGCGCCTTCCAGCGGCGCTTGCCTTCGGCGTCTTCCTCGACGGTCATTCCGCAGCTCCCGCAGTTGCGGGCGGCTTGGCCCGTTGCGCGCCGCCGCCACGACGGCGATTGCGGCTACGCTGCTCAGTGTCCGCGCCGTGCATCATCGACAGCAGCATGCCCTCCCGCAGGCCGCGATCACCGACGCGCAGACGCTCTGATGGCCAGATGTCGAAAATCGCCGTCAGGATCGCCATGCCCGGCAGCATGAGTTCGGATCGCCCGCCAGCCAGACACGGCTCCGCCGCGCGCTGTTCCGGCGTTGCATCGCGCAGCCGCGCAATTGTCTGCATCAACTCCGCACGATCGAGCCACACCCCATCGACCGCCGACCGGATATAGCGATCAAGCCCCATATGCACGCCGGCGAGACTCGTCACCGTCCCGGAGTTCCCGATCAGCTGGCCTCGCCCGGCCCTGAACAGCGGCCCAAACCGGGTCGCAGCATCGTTCGCTGTCATCAGTCCGGAGACATGCTCCACCATACGCGCATAGCGATCCTCGCCCTGGAAACTCTCGCTCAGCGTCACGACCCCGACAGGGAACGATGCCCAGCCGAGAATGGGCGGGCGCAGCGCACAGCCTTTCACGCCACGCGCCGCGGCCGACTTCGCATCGATCCAGGACAGCTCTGTCGATCCGCCGCCGATGTCGATCACCAGAGCAAAATCCGACGAGGGGTCCACGAGATCGAGCGACCCAAGCAGCGCGAACTTGGCTTCCTCTTTGGGCGAGATCGTTTCCATCTTGAGCCCGACGCGCCGCCGCACATCGCTCACGAAGTCGCGCCCATTGCTTGCCGCACGGCACGCCTGCGTCGCGATGATGCGCGTCTGCACTGGCTTGTGCTTCTTCACCTTGTCCGAACATTTCTTCAGCGCATCCATCGCGCGGCTCATCGCAAGATCGGAGAGCCGGCCAGAGGCAGCCAACCCTTCGCCGAGGGCGACGATCTGCGAATAGGAATCGACAATACGCAGCCCGCCCGACGCCGACTTCTCGGCGATCAGCAGTCGACAATTGTTCGTACCGAGGTCCAGCGCCGCATAGGTCTGAGATGCGCCGCCAGACCGGCCCGGCGGCTTTCCGCGCCGGGAACGGGTGGGCTTCGCCATGGAATGGTCCGTGATCTTGTTGCGACAGCCATAGCCCGTTCCGCAGGCGATGGCACGCTTCATCCTGCGTTTACTGTCATGTCCTGTTGCGGGCCCGGTTTTCCTGCGTCTAATGACGCCCGAGGCACAAGCGGGCTCGGCGCAGCATATCGGCGCAATCGGGATTCGCTTGCGCTGGCTGGGAAATTTCACGCGCGAGCAAGACCAGGGGCGCCGCGACACATGGATATCAACAAGGCGGCCAAGTTCGGTATTGGCCAGCAGGTGCGGCATCGTCTCTTCCCCTTCAGGGGAATCATTTACGACGTGGACCCGCAATTCGCGAATACCGAGGAGTGGTGGGAGTCGATTCCGGAGGAGATCCGGCCGGTCAAGAACCAGCCCTTCTACCACCTGCTCGCCGAGAACGACTCGTCATACTACATGGCATACGTGTCCGAACAGAACCTGCTGCCGGACGACGCGCCCGAGCCCGTGAACCATCCGCAGATTCCGGAAATGTTCGAGATCGACGATCACGGCGCCTACCGGAAGCGCGCGACGCACGCGCACTAACCGGACCGTCCGGCCCTTTCGGGTAACAACCGCGGCGTCATTCTCGCCCGATGTTGCAAGCACCAGTCCATCCTTGCGGAACGCCGGGCGCGACCCCGCCAGAACCAGCCGATTCTGGACGCGTTGTTTTCGGCCTGTCCCGAACAATCTCAATCACTTGCACCGACAAAACCGGCCGATCCCGGACACAGGCGTCCCCCACTTCCAGACCTGTGAGATACTGCCTGCATCCATCCCGCATGGAGGGCAGCTGTACACTGTTCAACGGCGCGGGGTGGATGC
>JANOKS010000026.1:0-3334 GCA_031419455.1 Alphaproteobacteria bacterium | reverse complement strand
CAGTCCGTGGATCGTGACTTCGCCCTTCGCGTTGGTTGGATAGTCGCGTTCGATGTCAGTCCATGTCAACCGGACTCGGGCACCGGCAATGGGCAGTCCGCTGTCCGCTGCCTTGGCCGTGACCTTCAGCGCTGGTACTTTTTCCAGCTTCAGCACAACGGACTTCGGGCCAAGCTCTGCAACATCGCCGTTGTATCGCTTGGTTCGCCTTGGCTCGGATAGGTTCTGGGGTGCCATACGCCCCTTCAGCGCCCCAAGCATGAGAGCAGTCTGTGATTCATTTGCGACTGCGGGAAGCGGATCGTCGAACAGTTGAAAGGCATTTGTGGTCTGGGGGCCGTAGCGGACCATTCCCGCAGACCCGGCACTCAGGCGCGCGTCAAAGACCAACTCAAAATTGTTGTCGGGAGCCTGAATCTCCACCGCTTGTCCCGCAGACAGGATCAATGCCCTGTCCGCAACAAACACTCCCTGCGCGCCCTCTGTGACGTGCCAACTACTCCCGGACACGCCATCAAACAGCAGCAGCCAGCCCTCCCTGCGCTCTCGATCGGTCAGGGCATTGACGAGATAACTTTCTTCGTTGGCGGAGCTGACGCTCCACTCCCCTTCGAGACCCGCTGTCTTGATGCGGATGTCGCGCCAGTGCACGCGCGTTCCGGCCGGTGACCCTGGCGGCGCATGTACTTGGAGCGCGATGAACCCCTGAGAATAGGTCGGGTCCACAAGGTTGCCGCAGGATGCGCCGTTCACGAATGTTCGAAGTGTCTGCTTGTGCGCCTCGATGCGAAGTCGGTTCCAGGACCCTGGAACGTAGGCCGCCTTGCATGCAGGATTGTTGAGGGGCGGCTGCACGAAGCGGTTCTCGCCTTCGATATAGATACCGCCCGTCCAGTTCCGATCGGAGAGGTCGATCTCCAGCTGGTAGCCTGTCAGCCCGGAGCGATACTGAGGCGCCAAAACCGTCCTGAACTGAATTCCTGTGTTCGCCGGCGCGTCGGCGCGGGACTCAAGCTCCAGCACAAAATCTCCGAACGTCTCTTCTGTTGCGAGGAAGCTGTTCGGCCCATCGGCGACAGACGTCCCGACAATTTCGCCATCCTCCGCCACGAAGGGCGCCAATCCGTTGACGCGTGTCCATCCCGAAAGATCACGTCCATTGAACAGGGAGCGCCAGGACTCGCCGGCGACCCCTGCGTCCGGAACGGTCGTGCACGCGGCAGCCCCGAGCAGGACCGCAATTGGCAGGTTCCGCCAGCTCATGCCGTCCCTCCTACAGCAATCCGAACGAAAGCAAACGTATCGGTTCGCGTGCGGATGGCAAGGATTTCCACCCGCGCGACGGTAGATCGACGTGCCGCCCCGCCGGGTTGCGCCGCCCTGACGTTGCCGGAAGATGCTGGGAGATGTAGTGAACCGATGGTCGCCTTGGGGTCTCGGAGGTTGCGCAAATGCCCAAGATCAATCGGCGCGGAGCGATTGCACTTGGCGCCGCCGCAGGTTTAGTCGCCGCATCAAGCATCGTTCGTTCGGCGAGCGCCCAACCCACGCCAAGACTTCGATTTGGAGTCATAGGACTCAATCACGGGCACATCTACGGACAGTGCGACGCCGTGATCCGCGGCGGCGGAGACCTGGTTGCCTTCCACGCAGACGAAGTTGATCTCGCCGCAACATTCCAAGCCCGGTACCCCAAGGCGCTTCGCGTGCGCGACGAACGGCGCATTCTGGACGACCCAAGCATCCAGTTGATCGTGTCAGCGAGCATTCCGGACCAGCGGGCGCCGCTAGGCGTTCGCGCCATGCGCGCGGGCAAGGACTTCATGGTGGACAAGCCGGGGGTCACCTCCATCGAACAGCTCGCCGACGTGCGTCGCGCGCAGGCGGAAACAGGCCGGATCTATTCAATCGCCTTCAGCGAACGTTTTGAAAGCCGGGCGACGATCAGGGCCGGCGCCCTGGTGAAGGCGGGAGCCATCGGCGACGTGGTGCAGACCGTGGGTCTTGGTCCGCATCGCGTGAATGCACCGAGCCGGCCTGAGTGGTTCTGGAACAAGGCCCGGTTTGGCGGCATCCTTTGCGATATCGCCAGTCACCAGATGGATCAGTTCCTGTTCTTCACCGGATCAACGCGCGCTGTGGTGGTCGCCTCGCAGACGGGCAATTTTCACAACCCTGACCGCCCGGACTTCGAGGACTTTGGCGACGCCATGGTGCGCGGGGATCGCGGCGCGGGCTATATGCGGGTGGACTGGTTCACGCCGGCCGCGCTTCCGGTCTGGGGCGATGGGCGCCTGACCATACTGGGCTCCGAAGGCTACATCGAATTGCGGAAGTACATCGATATCGGCGGCCGCGGCGGAGGGGATCATCTCTTCCTCGTGAACGCTGACGGCGTCCAGCACGTCGACTGCAGCAACGAGCCTCTCCCCTACGGTCAGCGGCTGGTGGATGACGTGCTCAATCGCACGGAAACCGCAATGACGCAGTCGCACTGTTTCCTTGCCACGCAGCTGGCGCTGGAAGCCCAGGCAAAGGCAATGCGAGCGGATGTATTGCCATCGAACCTATCAGTCGCAGGCAAACAACAATGAGGACAACTCCGCTGCAGGCGACGTCCTACCGCCCGCGCAGTCGCTCGGACCAGCCGCGGCAGTACGGCTGAGTCGATCCATATCTGCCGGTCAAGGATGATGCTGCGCGGCGGCGGGTGATCGCCGATGGCGGTCATTCACCGGATGCGGCCGACCAACTCCTCGACGCTTCTGCGCGTCTCGTCGATCACGTCCTGCATTGCGGCTTCCTGAGCGTCGAGCTGAGCCTTGCGGAAGTTCTTGAGGACTTGCGGCTTGAAGCCGAGTTCCATTAGGCGGTCGTCGGCGCGGGTGTAGCGGGGCCACTCCGGGGCGCCTTCGCATTGCGGCTTGCCGGTCTTTGCAAAGGTAACCCAGCAGGAATGCACCAGCCGCGTCGCGGCGCGATCCTCATCCGAAAGCTGGAGCGTGGGATAGGATTTGCCCCACGTGTCGAAGACGTACGAAACATCATCGCCGTGCGCCGCGCCGCGGACCTTTCCGCGGTTGGCGGTGCGCACATAGGAGAAGAGGTACAGATAGGTTGGAGCCCCACCCTCGGTGCGCGCCGCGATCCAACGGGCCGGCGCACCGACATGGCTGTCGGTGTAGAGCGCATAGGCGAGGTCATCGCCCGTCTTGCCCTCGCCAGCGTAAGCTACCTTCACGCTGACCGGCGTCCGGTCAATGACAGCCTGCAGGCCGTAGCGCAGCGAAGATCCATCGAAATCGGTCCAGCCGATCATCAGCGGAACGTCGGC
>JANOKS010000025.1:0-41455 GCA_031419455.1 Alphaproteobacteria bacterium | reverse complement strand
CAGCGCTATCGCGACGAGGTGCGCGACGGGCGGCTGCACATTTCCGATAACCGCTTCGCCCTCGCTTACATTGCGACGCGCATGCCGGCCACCTATGCGGCCATCCACGCCGCCCTTTCCGCGCTGGGTGAACAGCTGCCGAAATTTGCGCCGCGATCCCTGCTGGATGTCGGCGCAGGACCCGGAACCGTGATGTGGGCGGCGGCGGATCTCTGGCCGGATGTGGACGCCGCCACTTTGGTCGAGACCAGCCCCGCCATTCGCGCGCTGGGTGAAAAGCTGGCCGCCAGCAGCCGCGTGTCCCGCATCGACTGGCGCCTCGCCGACCTCCGCGCTGACCTGCCCGAAGCACAGCACGATCTGGTGACGCTGGCCTATGTACTGGACGAACTGGCGCCCAGGGACCGCAGCGCGCTGGTCGATCGTCTCTGGTCCCTGTCGCGACATGTGCTGCTGATCGTGGAGCCAGGCACGACGGCAGGCTGGCGCCGCATCCTCGATGCGCGCGCGCAGCTGATCGCCGACGGCGCGCACGTCCTCGCGCCCTGCCCACACGCACTGGCCTGCCCCATCGCCGAGCCCGACTGGTGCCATTTTTCAGCGCGCGTCGCACGTTCGCGAATCCATCGCCTCGCGAAGGAAGCGGAAGTCCCCTGGGAGGACGAGAAGTTCATCTACCTCGCCGCGTCCCGCACGCCTGCCCTGCATCGCGCCTCCCGTGTGCTCGACAGGCCTGAGAACGCCAGCGGCCGCGTGCAGCTGAAACTCTGCCAGCCTGATGCGACGGCGACGCATCGGCTGGTCACCCGCCGCGAGGGTGAAGTGTTCAAGCGGGCGCGGAGAGTTGACTGGGGGGATGCGTTCGGGGAGTGAAAACCGCCAATCCACCCTTTGAGCGGGCAGCCCCCTCCGTCGCTGCGCGACACCTCCCCCTCCCCCGCCTGCTTCGCAGTCGAGGGAGGACTTCTTCGCGCGGCACGGGTACGTCCTCCCTCGGCGAAGCCGGGGGAGGTGGCCGCGAAGCGGACGGAGGGGGCTGCCAGCAAGACGGGCAGTTGAGATGAGAAGCCGCGTTACGCGTTGCCCGAGCGGCGCAGGAAAGCCGGAATCTCGAGTTCGTCATCGAAACCCTCGTCCACCGGAGCCGGACGCGCGACGGGCTGCTCTTCAGCAGGGCGCTTGCTCCAGCCGAACAGCGAGGCGAAGGAGCGATCCTTCGGCGCTTCGGACTGCGGGTGGGCCGGCGCTGTCGCATGTGGTGCAGGCGCGAAGATGTCGGAATCGTCTTCCTCATCCATCGCAGGCTCAGGCATCGGCTCAGGCGCGGGTCGGGCTCGGATCACCGGGGCGGGCGGACGGAGTTCGGACGGCGGAACGGCGGCCTGCGCGCTCGGCGGGAAGATCATCGTCTTCTGCGACGGCGGCGTCATGCCATGAGGCTGGGTGAGGGATTGCTGGTTGTGGATCTGCGGCAGAACTGGCTGAGGCTGTGCAACGATGCCCAGTTCCTGCGCTGGCGAGGGCGAATTCATGATCGCCGTGTTGAGCCCCGCCTGAAGCTCGCGAACCGGCACGGCTGAGCGCGCAACACCTTGCTGCAGGCCAGCGGCGACGACGGAGACGCGGATCTTGCCGTTCATCTTCTCGTCGAAGGTCGAACCGAGAATGATATGCGCATCGACGTCGACCTCGCGGCGGACTTCGTTGGCGGCCTCGTCGACTTCAAACAGCGTCATATCATAGCCGCCGGTGATGTTGATCAGCACGCCCTTCGCGCCCTTCATCGACACATCGTCCAGCAGCGGGTTGGCGATCGCGGACTGCGCGGCTTTCAGCGCGCGGTTCTCGCCCTCGCCTTCGCCCTCGCCCATCATCGCGGACCCCATGCCCGACATCACGGTGCGCACGTCGGCGAAGTCGAGGTTGATGAGGCCCGGCATGACCATCAGGTCGGTGATGCCGCGCACGCCGGAATAGAGCACCTTGTCGGCCATCGAGAAGGCGTCGGCGAAGGTCGTCTTGTCGTCGGCAACGCGGAACAGGTTCTGGTTGGGAATGATCAGCAGCGTGTCCACTTCAGCGCGCAGGTCGACGATGCCCTTCTCGGCCACGACCATGCGGCGCTTGCCCTCGAAATCGAATGGCTTGGTGACCACGCCGACGGTGAGGACTTTCTGCTCTTTAGCGATGCGCGCGATGATCGGTGCAGCGCCCGTTCCGGTGCCGCCGCCCATGCCGGCCGCGATGAAGCACATGTGCGCGCCATGCAGGATCTTCTTGATCTCGTCGGCGGATTCCTTGGCCGATTCGGCCCCGACATCCGGGTTTGCGCCCGCGCCGAGACCGGAGGTCTTGCCGATCCCGAGCTGGATCTGGACCGGCGCCTTGGACCGGGTGAGCGCCTGCGCGTCGGTGTTCGCGACCACGAACTCGACCCCCTGCAGGCCGGCGTCGATCATGTTGTTGACGGCGTTGCCGCCCGCGCCGCCCACGCCGATCACAACTATCCGGGGAGTCAGTTCAACGGCCATGGCCATCCTCGATCCGTAAACTACGCGATGAGGATCGAGGCTTTTGACTAAGCCGGCCTTAAGAGACGGAACGGTTCAGAAATTTTTCTGAACCCATCCGAACACCTGTCTGGCCAGACTACCGCCTTGATCCGCAGCGGTCCGGTCGCCGCTTGCGCGCGACGGGTCCGGCCCACCCATCAGATCCCAGCGTAACAGGCCTGCCGCAGCGGCGAAAGCGGGAGAACTGTAAGTCTCGCCTAGTCCCTTCACATTGGCAGGCTTGGCGAGACGGACCGGAGCGCGAAAAACGTCCTCCGCCAGCTCTTTCAGGCAGCCCAGCTGGGACGAGCCACCCGTCAGAACGATCCGTCTCGGCAAGGGCCGCCCGGACGCCGAAGCCTTGGACAACCGTCCATCCACAAGCTCGAGGATTTCCTCGATGCGTGGGCGAAGAACCTGGGCGATATCCGCCCGGCTGCACTGGTGCGCCTCAAGCCGCCCGTCCGGACCAAGACGCGGCGCCTCGATCATGTCCAGCGCGCTGGATTCGGACAGGCCGACCGCGCCATGCTGGATCTTCATCCGTTCGGCCGCCGCGAAGGTGGTGCCCAATCCCTGGGCAAGGTCGGAGGTCGCCTTGGACCCACCCATGGGCAGGGTCTCGACGTGCAGCAGCCCGCCCTCCCAGAAGGCTGCCGCAGAGGTAACCCCGGCGCCAAAATCGATCACCATCGCCCCCTGCTCGGCCTCGTCCTCGACCAGGCAGGCGAGGCCGGCGGCGTAGGGCGCGGCAAGAATAGCGGAAACATCAAGATGCGAGCGGGAGACGCACTGCACGATGTTGCGCAGGCCAGCCGTCGGGGCGGAAACCACGAGAAAGCTGGCCGTCAGGGTTTCCGCGAACATACCGCGCGGATCCTTGATCCCGGCGGTGCCATCCACGGTGAAACCCAGCGGCGCCGAGTGCAGCACTTCCCGGCCCTGCGGCTGGAAGCTTTCGAGCGCCGCGACCCGCACATCGCGCATGTGATTGGCCGTCACCTCGCGCCCGCCCATGGGAAGCTTGGCGCGAACAACATCCGAGCGCAGGTCCGGGCCTGACACGCCCAGCACGACGTCGGTGATGCGCAGGTCGGCCGCTCGTTCGGCCTGTTCCACCGCCAGCCGGATCGACCGCTCCAGGCCGTCGAGATCGACCACTGCGCCCGAGCGCACGCCCCTGGTCGCCTGCGTGCCGGCGCCCGCGACGCGCGGTTCGCCATTGGTTGCGTCCGCGCGGCGCGCGATCATGCAGGTGATCTTCGACGAACCGATGTCCAGCGCCGCCATCACGGCGCCGCGGCCGTGAATGCGATCACGCACGTGGGTACGCTGGGCGAGCGACGACATGGCTGTCACGTATCTCCCGGAGTCGGGGCGACGGCCGCGCCCGGGATCGGGCGAAGGGCGATGTATTTCGGATGGCGGGCGTCGATATGCGTCGCCGGCAGGTCCAGCACGCGCGTCTGCGCCTGCATCAGGTTGAGCGCGTCGAGTTGTTCGGACAGGCGCGCATCGACCGGAAAGGCGACGACATCGGTGCGGCCCTTGAATTTCACATCCCAGCGCCGCCCGTTGACGCGGTAGGCGATCTCCATCCGCTCGGCGAGATCGGGATAGTGCGACATGGCCGCGACAAGACCCGCCGCCGCCTGCGAAGCGTCCTTGCCGACGACACGCGGCAGGCGCGCATACTTCGTGAGATCAGCTTCCGCAAACGCGCGGCCGCTCTGGTCGACGACGCGCCATGCGCTGCCCTCGCCGTCTTCCTGCGAGAGCGCGATCGGCTTGCGCTGTTCGAGTTCGATCCGGACGCGGTCCGGCCACTGGCGCTGCACGCTCACCGCGCCGACGTCGAGCTTCTCGATCCGGTCGCGGATGCCATGGGGATCGGCGGAAAGGATGCTGGCGCCCTCGCGCACCTCGGCCGCCTCAAGCACCTTGGCCGTCAGCTGACCGTCGATCGGCGTGCAGACCCGCGTGGGCTCGCCCTCAGCGCGCTGGCAGACCTTGACGTCCTTCACCGCAATTCCGGCCCAGCCGGCGATCACGTTGAAACCGTTGTTCATGCGGTTGCCGAACACGCCAAGTCCGCCGCCCATCCAGGCGGCGATGGTCAGCATCACGGCGCCGCAAATGATGGTGCCCAGCGCATAGGTGGCGATGCGATCGCGGAACCAGGCCACGGAATAGGGAATGTCGCGCGCGCGGCGCGTGGGGGCCGGCGGGGCGCGGCGGCGCGGCGGCGGATTTAAGTCCTCGTCATAGGCGGGGCCGGCGATCTGCGGGCGCTTTACCTTGGGCATGACGCGTCCTCGATCATCCACCGGACGAGAGACGGATAGTCGATGCCCATGTGCGCCGCCTGCTCGGGGATGAGCGAGGTGGGCGTCATGCCCGGTTGCGTATTGGTCTCGAGTATCACCAGTCGACCCGCTTTTTCATCGTAGCGAAAGTCCGACCGCGACACGCCCCGGCAGCCAAGAGCGTCATGGGCCCTCAGCGATGCGTCGAGCGCAGCTTCGGTGACCGCATTCGGCAGGTCTGCAGGAAGGACGTGACGCGATCCTCCGGCCTCATATTTCGCCTCGAAGTCGTAATACTCCCTTAAGGTCGTGATCTCGGTGACGGCCATGGCCTTCTCGCCCATCACGCCGACGGTCAATTCCCTGCCGGGAATGAATTTTTCCACCAGCGCATGGCTGCCGAACTTCCACGTCCCGTCGGTCAGTTCCTTTGGCGGCCGGTTGGCTCCGGCCCGCACGATGAACACGCCGAAGGATGACCCTTCGGCAATCGGCTTGATGACATAGGGCGGCTCATAGACATGGTCGCGCGCAAGGTCCGCGACCGCGAACATTCCGCCCTCGGCGATGTCGAGCCCGTGCTGGGCGTAGACCGCGCGCGACTTGTCCTTGTTCATTGCGAGCGCGGAAGCAAGCACGCCGGAATGCGTGTACGGAATGCCCAGGATTTCCAGCACGCCCTGGACGCAGCCATCCTCGCCCCACGGGCCATGCAGCGCGTTGAGCACCACGTCCGGCTTCACCTGCGTCAACTGCTCGGCGAGCTGGCGTGTGACATCGACCTCGATGGCCTCGAACCCAGCCTGGCGGGCAGCCGCCGCCATGCCCTTCCCCGAAGACAGGGAGACGGCACGCTCGGACGACCAGCCCCCCATGATGACGGCGACACGAGTCATGGTTCGCACTCCTTCGATCGGTCCGGGGGCCTGATATCGGCTATGCGCCCGCAGCGGTTACCGGGATGCTACCGTGCACCTGCGCAGGCCAGAGGGTTTTTCGCACGAAATGGGCAGATTTGTCGGCCAGAACGGAATTGATATCAGCGTGCGGCTCATGAAGGAGCCGAACTGATCTGACCTCAAACTGACGAGGGGAACCGTTCCTTAATCGCGACGTGATAATTTTCACGAGTGCGAGAGCCTACACCGGGCTCTCCCTGCTTGGACGCGGCCGCTAGCCGGCCGGTGGGGATCGATATGCCTTTCTTCCACACGCGCAAGGGCGCACCGCGCTGGCACCTCGTCTATCTCGCGCTCGCCGCGTTCGACGTGCTGACCGTCCTGATCAGCCTGTCGCTCTCGCACAATCTGATGGCGATGTACGCCCGCTCCGCCGAGCTCAACACCGAGTGGGCCCAGCGCGTCAGCGCCATCGGCACGCTCGGCGATCTCGCGCAGGCGACCAATGCGCCCGGCAACGACGTGTTCGACAGCAAGGATGTGCCGCTCGAACGCGGGCATCGCGACACCGCGCTCGCCGATTTCAACACACACCTCGCGACCATCCAGCTCGACCTCGACACCAAGGTCGGCGCTGACGAGCGCGACCGCATCGGCGGCGCCCTCGCGGTGACGCAGACCGCGATGGGCGAGATGCTCGCCGAGGCCGAGCTGATCTTTGGCTATTTCAGCGCGGGACAGCCCGCAGCCGCCGGCGAGCGCATGGCCTCGATGGACCGCGCCTATGGCCGCCTTACCCGCTCCATCTCGGCCGCGGTCGGCGTCGTGCAGGCGATCCAGGCCGAACACCTCGAGCGCCAGATCGCGACGGCGCATGAACTCCAGTCGCTCGAACTGGTGATCGGCGGGCTCATCATCCTGATGGTCACCGGCGTCGCCATCTACGGCCACAGCCTCGGGAAGGTGATGCGCCGCCAGCACACTGCGATCGAACAAAGCCGCATCGCCGCCGAAGCCGCAAACGAGGCCAAGTCGAACTTCCTCGCCGCGATGAGCCACGAAATCCGCACGCCGATGAACGGCATTCTCGGCATGGCGCAGTCGCTGAAAGCGTCCGACTTGCCAGAAGATGACCGTCGAAAGGTTGCGACCATCCTCGATTCGGGCGCCACCCTGATGACCGTGCTGAACGACGTGCTCGACTTCTCCAAGATCGAAGCCGGTAAGTTCGACATCGTGCCGGCCCCGAACGACATCGCGCACACCGCAGCAAGCGTGGTCAGCCTGTTCGCCACGGCTGCGAAGGAAAAGGGCGTCGCCCTCGCCTTCCAGCAGGGAGAAGGCGTCCCCCGCGGCCTGATCTACGATGCCGAGCGCGTCCGCCAGTGCGTCAGCAACCTCGTCTCCAACGCGATCAAGTTCACGCCCAGCGGCCGGATCGACATCCACATTTCGCACCGCGAGATCTCGGCTGAAGAAGCGATGGTCTTCATCGCGGTGAAGGACACCGGCATCGGTATGGCGCCGGACGTGTCGGCGCGGCTGTTCAAGGCCTTCACGCAAGCCGACAACTCGATCCAGCGCCGCTATGGCGGCACGGGTCTCGGCCTCGCCATTTCCCTGCGCCTGGCGCAACTCATGGGCGGCGGCATCGCGGTGGAAAGCGCGCCGGGCCTTGGCTCACGCTTTACCCTCACCTTCCGCGCGGCGGTGCAGACCCAGTCCGCAATCAGGGAAGTTGCAGCGCCCACGCCTGCCGATGCCGCCCCGACGCATGGGCTTCGGGGACGCCGCGTCCTCCTCACTGACGACAACGCCATCAACCGCCAGGTCATCAAGCTGTTCCTCGCGCCGCAGGGTTGCGTCATCGTCGAGGCGGCTAACGGCCAGGAAGCGCTCGACAGGCTGGCGGCGCAGGAGTTCGATCTTGTCCTGCTCGACATCCACATGCCGGTGATGGACGGCAAGGAGGCGATCGAGCGCATCCGCGCCAGCGGCGCCCCATGGCGTAACGTGCCCGTCATCGCCCTCACCGCCGATGCAATGACCGGCGACCGCGAGAAACTGATTGCCATTGGCATGACCGACTACCTGTCCAAGCCCGTGGACCAGCGCGCCCTTGTGGCGCGGATGAACCACGTCCTCGGTCTCGCCGGCGGCAGGGATGAGGTCATTTCCTCGGTCGCCTGACGCCTCCCAGGCGCAGGCCCGTTGCAAACGCCGCGGCTTCGCTCATGGTGCGCCCGACGCAGGGGATTGCAGCATGACGACATCGACGATGAAGCCCACATCCAGTATGAATCACTGGGTCGAAGCCGCAAACGCACGCCTGCCCGAGATGATCAGCCTGCGCCGCGCCATCCACGCAGAGCCCGAGATCGGGCTGCACAATCCGCTCACGACTGCAAAGGCGAAGGCCGCACTCGCCGGCCTGCCGCTTGAGTATTCCGAAGGCCCCTCCACCACCGGCTTCGTCGCCACCCTGCGCGGCCCCTCCAACGGCCGCACCGTCCTCCTGCGCGGCGACATGGACGCGCTGCCGATGCACGAGGACACCGGCCTCGAATTTTCCTCGCAGGTCGAGAACGCGATGCACGCCTGCGGCCACGACACGCATGTCGCGATGCTGGTCGCCGCGGCCCACGCCCTTTGCGCCCAGCGCGACCGGCTCGCCGGAACGGTGCAGTTCATGTTTCAGCCGGGCGAGGAAGGCTGGCATGGCGCGCGCTACATGCTGGATGACGGGCTGATCGATCCGATTCCGGATGCTGCCTTCGCGCTTCACATCACGCCGAACATCCAGTCGGGCGTGTTCGCCGGCAGGCCGGGTCCGCTGCTCGCCGCCGCCGATCGCATCGAACTCACCATCAAGGGCAAAGGCGGCCACGCCTCGCAACCACATGATGCGGTCGACCCCATCCCCGTCGCCTGCGAGATGGTGATGGCGCTGCAGGCGATGATCACCCGCCGCGTGCCCGCCTTCGATCCGGCCGTGCTGACGATCGCGCACATCAAGGCCGGCTCGACCAACAACGTCATCCCGGAGACCGCCTTCATCGAAGGCACGATCCGCACCTTCTCGGAAAAATCCCGCGCTATCGCCCGCGAGGGCCTGCAGCGCGTGGTGGACCATGTCTGCGCCGCCCACCTGTGCGAGGCCGATCTCAAGATCATCCCCGGCTTCCCCGTCACGCTGTGCGATACGCGCGCCCACGCCCTCGCCCGCCGCGTCACGCAGCAGACGTTTGGCGACGACGCTTGGTTCGAGATGCCGACACCGATGATGGGCGCGGAGGATTTCTCCTACGTGCTCCAGAAGGCGCCCGGCGCCATGATGTTCCTCGGCGCCTCCCCCGAAGGCGGCGACTGGCGCACCTGCTGCGCGCTGCACTCAAATCGCATGGTGCTGGACGAAAAGGTCATGGCCCGCGGCGCAGCACTGCATTGCGCACTGGCGGAGACTTTTTTGGCGAGTGGGTTTGAAGGCTGAACCGGCTTCTGCGCTTGCCGAGAAAGACCCCCTCCTGACCTCCCCCTTTCAGGGGGAGGGACCATGTGTCGCGAACTGTCTTCAATGTTGGGTAAGTTGGTGACGCAGGGTTCCTCCCCCTGAAAGGGGGAGGTCAGGTGGGGGTCTCTCTCAACGCTCACAACTCAAAGAGCGAGCGCCGTAATCTCATACCCCACTGGCGCGCCCGGCCCGACCGGAATCCCCAGCGCCACCCACGCCGCCGTCAGCGCCATGCCTGCAAAATAGAACGCGATCGCCAGCGGCAGCAGCAGCGCGATCATCGTCCCCAGCTTGAGGCTCGGGACCCAGCGCTGGGCGAACACCAGCGTCAGCACGACATAGGGATTGAGCGGCGAAATCAGGTTCGTCACCGTGTCGCCGACGCGATAGGCCGCCGTCGTCATCTCGGGCGAGACATCGAGCAGCATCAGCATCGGGGTCGCGACAGGCGACATCGCCGCCCATTTTGCCGAGCCTGACGCAATGAGAAAATCCAGCCATGCCGACATGGTGGCGAGGATCGGCAACAGCACAGCCGGCGGCGCCTGCATCGCGCGCAACTGGTCCGCGCCGGTGATCGCCGTGATCGGGCCAAGGTTCGACCAGCCGAACATCGCCACGAAGTGGGCTGCAAAGAAGATCAGCACCAGATAGGGCAGGATCACCTCCAGCCCCTTCACCATCATCAACACGAGGTCGCGATGCGTCTTGATCGTGCCGACCGTCGCGCCATAGGCCCAGCCCGTCGCAAGGAACAGCACGAGCAGCATCGCCGCGATCGACCGGAAGAAGGGCGTCGTTCGCTGGCTGCCCGTCGCCGCCTCGTCCAGCAGCGGCGTGAAGCCCGGCCACATCAGCAGCGCCGCCATCAGCGCCGCGACGCCCAGAGCGGCTACGCCCGCCGCCATCAGTCCCTGTTTCTCCTTCGCAGACAGCATCACGCCGGCAAGATCCGCGACGCCGCTCTCTCCTTCCCACTTGCCCAGCCTTGGCGCGACCACGCGTTCGAGCACGAACCAGCCGACGGCGGTGAAGACGACCGCGATTCCGAGCGAGAAATACCAGTTGCCGACCGGATTCATCGTCCAGTCGGGCACGAGCAGCCGGGCCCCCGTCTCCGTGATGCCCAGCAACAGCACATCATACTGGCCCGGCAGCAGATTGCCCGCGAGGCCCACCGCCGCACCCGCAAATCCCGAGATCAACCCCAGCACCGGATGGCGTCCGGCGGCCGCGAATACGATCGCCGTCAGCGGCACATAGACCATGTAGGCCGCGTCATTCGCATGCGTCGCCAGCAAGCCGAGCACGAACACCATCGGCACCAGCACATTCTTCGGCAGCCCGCCAAGGCTCGCCCGCATCAGCGCGGTCAGCAGCCCCGAGCGCTCCGCCACGCTGGCGCCCAGCATGATGGTGAGCGCAAAGCCCAGCGGCGCAAAGCCGGTGTAGGTGCGCGGCATCTCCACGAACAGCCGCTGCACATTCTCCTCGGACAAGAGGCTGGTCACCACCAACGTCTCGCCCGTCACCGGGTTGAGGGCGGACCACCCCGCCCCCGCCCCGATCACCGAGACGACGACCAGCACCGCGATGATGATGACAAAAATGAAGATCGGGTCCGGCAGGGCGTTGCCCACCCGTTCGACCCAATCGAGAAACCTGTTGCGTTGCCCCGCCGGTTCGACCCGCCCGTCCATGGCCGAGTGTCAGCACGCGCCCGCCGCTCTGTCCACGGGCAATCGCCAATCGGCCACAGCCCTGCCCGATCTGCGCGCAGACGCTATTGCGGAGCCTTCGCCGCAGCGAGCGCCTTCTCGACCTCGCGCCAGTCGACGATCTTGAAGTTCTGGTCGATCTCGGAAACCGGATTGGCGTCGTCCTGCACCACGAGAATACCCGCCGGCAGACCCGGCAGCGGCGCGGACGAGACATCAAGCCCGTCCGTGTGGCTCACGCCATCGACCGAGCCATCCGCATTCGCCGTCACCGTGATCACGCCGGCATAGGCGTGCGGCGGCTTGCGGTCATAGATCACGAAGCGATCGCGCGTCTGGGCCGAGACCACGACATAGCCGCCGCCATTGGCGCCTGTGTAGAGCGATACGCCCTCCACGTCGGCGACGAGGCCCGTACCGCTGCCGACCTTGTCGATGCTCTGCGGCGCCATGTCCTCGCTCTCGAGGTTCACCACCCACAGGCCAACATTCTCCTCGCCCACGAACATGCGGCCGGCTTCATCATCGATCACGCAGCCTTCGAGCTGCGAGCCGAACTGGATCGTGCGCAGGTCGGTGATCTGCGGCAGGCCCACGCCCGCATCCCGCACGCGCCAGATTTCGACGAGGCCTGTCTTGTAGGTCACGACCACATGCAGCAGGCGTTGGGCCATCCCGATGCACACGCCATAGGGCTCAACGCTGGAGAGCTTCGTGTCGCCCACATGGCCGACAGTCGCCGTCACCGGATCGATGCGGAGCCAGCTCAGCGCGTTGACGCCGTCATTGCTGGCCACGGCGAGATTGCCGCGCAGGTCGATATTGTTCGACAGGCCCACCGGAAGCCGCTGCTTCTCCGAACCGTCGAGGCCGTAGACATAGACGCCGACATCCTTGTTGGTGCCGAGGATCAGGCTTCTGGCCGGGTCAACCGGATGCACCCAGATGGCGGGATCGTCCGCCGCATCTCCCGTGGCGCCCATGCCCGCCGTTTCGCGAAGCGCCGGAACCGGGCTCGCCACGATCGTGTCGGTCGCGCACGCGCCGGCGAGCAGCAGGAGGGCGAGCGAAGCGTAGGTCTTCATGGTGAAATCCCGAATCAGATCGAGGCCTGAAATAGCAGGCCTCGCCCTCCGGGTCAGGAGAGGGCGAGGCCCAGTGGCGCCGGCGTCCCCGGCGCCTGATCACACGCCTAGAACGAGTAGCGGCCGATCAGCTGCCAGGTCGGGCCGGCATTTTCGGATTCGATCTCGTACTCGTCGTAACCGGCGGGCGCGCGCGAAGTCTGGCCGGCGCGCGACACGAACTTGTCGAACACTTCGTCCTTCGATCCGTCGGTCAGGTTTCCGCCCGTCAGACGAACGGTGAAGTTGTCGCCGAGACTTTTCTCGACGAACACTTCGAGCACGCCCTCATACGAGGTCGACACTTCTTCACCGACGACGCGGCTGAACGCATCGCCCTGTTTGCGGTAAGTCACGCCGAACGAAGCGTCCCACTGGGTCAGGTCGTGGATGAAGCCGATATTGTAGACGTAGCCCGACTGGTCGTTGAAGCGGCGCTCGCCGAACTCGTCGGTGACTTCCGAGTCGAGCAGGGAGTAGTTGAAGAACGCGCCGGTGTCCGGCAGGCCGACGAAGTCGAGCGATGCGGAGTAGTCGAACTCGATGCCCCACACCTTGCCGTCGCCCGTATTGCGCGGGGCATAGACGAACGTGCCGGGACCGGCGGAGCCTTCGACGCCCGTGTTGAAGATCTCGATCAGGTCCTTCACGTCGCGATAGAAGACGTTGACGCCAGCAATGCCGGTGCGGCCGAGGCGCTTCTCGTAACCGACATCGATACCCCAGGCGGTTTCCGGCTCGATGGTCGGATCACCCTGGAAATCATTGTCCGCGAGTTCTTCCTCAAGCGTTGCCGGCGAAAGGAAAGAGAAGCTCGGGCGGCGTATCGTGCGCGCCACCGAACCCCGGATGCGGTCTGCATCCGTCAGGTCGTAGCTGATGTGGGCAGAGGGGAGGACAACGCCGTAGTCCGCGTCTGTGGTCGTGAGGGTGGTGCGGTCGTTGACCGACAGGTCGGTCGTCTCGTAACGCACGCCGGCTTCCCACGAGAACTGGCCGGCATCGCCCGACAGCATCAGATAAGGATCGATGCGCGTCTGCTCGACCGAGTTGTCGCCGCCTGTGATCGGCGCGAAACCGGTGAAGGGACGCGTCCCCGTGGTGGGGAACGACGTTCCAGGCGTCAGGTTGAAGCGGATGCGCGTGGCTTCCTCGACAAGATTGTCGCGTTCCTTCTGCTCGAACTGCACGCCGAACGCGAGTTGCATGTCGGCCGACAGATCGCGCTCGTGCTCAAGCTTGGCGGAGAGTTCGGTGTCCTTGACATCAAGGCGTGCTGCATCGCCGGTGTAACGGTCGCCATCCGGGAAAGGCGTGGCGTCGCGCAGGTATTCGACTTCTTCCTCGAACTCGAACGTGTCGTCCTCGAAACTCGCGAAGCCGGCCTTCAGCGAGGTCTCGCCGCCGAACGCATCGAAGGTGTAGCGGCCGTTGAACGTGTAGCTGTCCTGCGTGATCTCGACGTCGTTGTTGTTGTAGAGCAACAGCGAACTCAGCGCTTCGTTCTGCGCCGGGCCGTTGTATTCGAAGCTGTCCTCGTCCTGCGTCCGGTCGGTGTGGACGTAGAACGCGCTCAGTTCGAGTTCGCTCGTTCCGATCTCCATCTGGTAGCTGCCGTTGAACGAATAGTCCGTGCCGTCGCGCGTGTCGGTCTGGACTTCGTAGTTGTCGATCGTCGTATCGGTCGGGCTGGAATAGCGCAGCGACAGTTTTTCCTTCGGGTTGCGGCGGCCCTGCACGTTGGCCCCCAGCAGCATCCGCCCGCCGCCGACAGCCCCGCCCCACACGGCGCCGTAGGTTTCGCGCACGCGCCCGTCGTCAAAGCCCAGCGCGCCCAGCCGGACATAACCGCCATCAAGGCTGTGGGCGTCTTTCAGCACGATGTTGACCGCGCCCGCCATGGCGTCGCCCGAACGGTTGGCCGAGTTGGAGCGGACGATCTCGATCGAGTCGATCAGTTCAGCCGGGATGCGATCGACGAAGAAGGCGCCGTCGGAGCCATTGCCGAACGAGCCTGAGCCAGAGCCCGCGCCCGGCACTTTCTCGCCATTGATCAGGATCTGCGTATAGGCCGGGTCGAGGCCGCGCAGACGCACGCCGTCGGATTCGAGCACATCCGACAGGAAGGTGACCGAAGGCACGCGCTTCAGCGCATCGCCAACCGTCAGCGGTTCAAAGGGCTGGATGTAGTCGGCGCCGTAGACAAGGATCGGCGCCGTCTCTTCAGCGCGATCGCGATAGCCGATGCCAGTGATCACCACTGTGTCCTCGGCAGACGTGATCTCGTCCTGCGGCTCCCGCGCGGTCTGTGTCGTCTGCGCGAACGCAGGGTGGAATGCCGCCAGCGAGATCGCTGCGCCCGCCACGCTCGCCAGGTGAGCCGTCTTGAACATCTTCGCCATCACAATCCCCTTCGATCCATCTTTGGCGGGGTGCTAGTCACGCCGCGTGACAAACGGGGAACGGTTTTGTTTAGGTTCCGTGACAATGGAAATCAGTGTTTCCCGGCCACACAGCGCGCAGCCCGGCGCCTGTTCTTGATGCACGATCACTCCGGAGCTAAGAGCACGCCATGCCTCTTACGATCATCGGCGTCGATGCAGACGACACGCTCTGGCACACGGAAACCGTGTTCCGGCTTACCCACAAACGATTCAACGAATTGCTTGGCGATTTCGCCGACGAGGACACGCTGGAAGCGAAACTCTCCGCCATCGAGCGCGAGAACATGAAGGCTTATGGCTACGGCGCGAAGGGCTTCACGCTCTCGATGCTGCAAACCGCGCTGGAGATCAGCGACGGCAAGGTCTCCACGAAGGTCATCCGCGAACTGCTGGACGCCGGCCGCGAGATGATGACCCATCCGATCGAGCCCCTGCCCGGCGTTGAAGACGCGTTGCTGCAACTCAAGGAGCGCGGCCGTCTCGTCCTCATCACCAAGGGCGACCTCTTCCACCAGGAGAGCAAGCTCGCCGCCTCCGGCCTCGGCTCGCACTTTTCAGGCGTCGAGATCGTCTCGGAGAAAACACCCGATATCTATGTGAGAACCTTCGCCCGCCATGGCGGCTCGGTCGAGACCGGCATGATGACCGGCAATTCGATCAAGTCCGACATTCTCCCGATGCTCGCCGCCGGCGGCTATGCGGCGCTGGTTCCCTACCCGCTCGTCTGGGAGCACGAGCGCGCCGAGAAGCCGGTCGGCAATCCGAAGTATCGCGAAGTGGAAACGCTGGGCTGCGTGCCGGGATGGCTGGACGAGATCGGGTAGTATCCCGTTGCTGCGTCAGACCCCCACCTGTCCGCCCCCTTTCAGGGGGCGGGACCCTGTTGCGCCACCGCTCTTCGCTATCGTGTAAGCTCTCGCAGCACGGTTCCGCCCCCTGAAAGGGGGCGGACAGGTGGGGGTCAATCTCTCGACGCCAACAACTATTGCGGTTTAGGCGCTGCAGCCGGCGCGGCCCGCAGCGCAGGCGGCGGTGCATTCGGATCAGCCTGCCCCAACCCCATCACAGACCCGCTCGCCAGCACATGGCCCTTCAGCGGCTCGGTCAGCTCGGCATAGCTCTTCGGCGCGAAGTCCGCAGCGAGCATCGTATCAAGCGCCAGCACCTGGATGTGATAGCGATGCTTCGGGCCCGCTGGCGTGCGGGGCCCGAGATAGGGCTTGCCTGCGCCCTGATAGTTCGGGCCATAGATCGAACCGCCGGGAATCTCCTCCGGCTTCATGGCCGCAGGAAGCTTCGTCGTGGCTGCGGGAATGTTCACCGCCGACCAGTGCAGGATCGGCGATCCCCGCGCGACAAAGTCCGTGTCCTGCATGATGATCGCATAGCTCTTCGTGCCCGCGGGACCAGCGCTCCATTCAAGACCGGGAAATTCATTCCCCTGATACTGCGTATACTTGAAGTCGATATCCGCGCCGTCTTTCCAGCCCGGCGTCGAGACCGTGAGTTTCGCGCCATCCTTCGCAGGAAGCGTGACAATCGCCATCAGCTCCTTGCCGACTTCGTTTGCCGGCGGCGGCGGGGCCTGCGCGATGGCAGGCGCAACGAGCAGCGCCGCCAGAACGGCGGATGCGAAAAGTCTCTTCATCGGCATTTCCTCTTGTCGCTTCTTGTCCCCGACCCCCGTCATCAGGTCTTGGGCACAACTTTCAGCAGCCGCGCATTCGGCCCATCGGTCAGCAGGTAGATCGCG
This sequence comes from Alphaproteobacteria bacterium, assembly GCA_031419455.1. Taxonomy (GTDB): domain Bacteria; phylum Pseudomonadota; class Alphaproteobacteria; order Caulobacterales; family Hyphomonadaceae; genus UBA7672. The sequence goes on along the minus strand of JANOKS010000025.1, from coordinate 25,148 downwards.
CCGTCCGGTCCAACATTGATGTCGCGATAGCGTTCATTGGCGCGGTCGGAGAATTTGAAGCGCTCCTCGCCGGTCACCTTGTCGCCGTCCACAGTCAGACGCGCGACGAAGCTGGGGTTGAGGCCGGCCGCGAACACGCTGCCCTTCCATTTCGGGAAGGCGTCCGCGTTGTAATAGGTCAGCCCGCCCGGCGCGATGACGGGGTCCCAGTAATACACCGGCTGTTCCATGCCCGCCGTCTGCGTTGCGCCCTCGCCGATCTTCCGCAGCGTGCCGCCATACTCGACGCCATAGGTAATGGTGGGCCAGCCATAGTCCTTGCCCTTGCGCGCGATGTTGATCTCATCCCCGCCCTGCGGTCCATGCTCAAGCTCCCACAGCTCGCCCGTCGTGGGATGCAGGAACGCGCCCTGCGCATTGCGATGGCCGTAGGACCAGATCTCCGGCAGCGCATCGGCGCGTCCAACGAACGGATTGTCCTTCGGGACCGATCCATCCGTGTTGATGCGCACGATCTTGCCGATCGCGCTCTTCAGGTCCTGCGACTGCACGCGGCCCGGCAGCGCGCCGCGATCGCCCAGCGTCACGAACAGCGTGCCGTCCTTCGCGAACACGACGCGCGATCCGAAATGCTGGTTCGACTGCAGCGACGGCGTCTGACGCCAGATCACCTTGATGTTCTCGATCCGGGGCTGCGCGCCATCAACCAGCTTGCCCTTCGCCACGGCGGTGTTGTTCCTGTTGTCGTCACGCGGTTCGGAATAGCTCCAGTAGATCATCTGGTTTGCTGCGAAGTCCGGATCAAGCGCCACGTCCAGCAGCCCGCCCTGGCCCACGCCATGAACCACCGGCACGCCGCTCTTGATCGGCGCCGACACCTTGCCCGCGGCGTCCGCAATCCGGAACTGGCCGGCGATCCGCTCCGTGATCAGGAACTTGCCGCCCGGCAGGAATTCCACCGACCATGGCGAGGCAAGACCCGAAGCGACGACTTCCTTGACTTCGTACTTTGTGTCGGTGGTCAGGGCCGGCGCGCGGGTCTGTCCGGCGAAGGCGGGCGCATAGGCGCCCTTGTTGGGATCGCGCGTTTCGGCGGGCGGCTGCGCCACCGCGACAATGCCCGCCCCGATCGCCAACGCTGCTGCCGAGACTGCCGCAATAAACCTGACACGCATCCTGTTTCTCCCAGAACTTCCTGAAATCTAACTAGGCGAGATTCCGGTTCCCGCCACCTCCCTTGCACATCACGCAGGCGCGAGAATGCGTTATAGCTGTGTAACTACAGCGAAGTCCGCTGTACATCCGTCTCGCGACCGCCCTTGCCCAGCCCGTCCTCAAGGCGCATTTCTGCACGACGACAACGGAGCCCTCCCGATGCGCTTCCTCTTCGCATTCATCGCCGTGCTCCTTGCGCCGCTCGCCTACGCTCAGGAGAGGCAGCAGGCCGTGCTCGCCGGCGGTTGCTTCTGGTGCATGGAAGCCGACATGGGCTACATCCCCGGCGTGATCTCGGTCGAGTCCGGCTACACCGGCGGCAAGGAGAAGAACCCCACCTACATGCAGGTCGCCCGCCATCAGACCGGCCACTACGAAGCCGTGCGCGTCACGTTCGATCCGGCAAAGATCAGCTACGAGCAGCTGCTGTCGCGCTACTGGCCGCTGATCGACCCGACCGACGCCTACGGACAATTCTGCGACCGAGGCCAGAGCTACGCCCCCGCCATCTTCGCCTCGGCATCACAGAAAGCCGCCGCGGAAAAATCGAAGCAGCAGGTGGTTGATAGCGGCCGCGTCAACGGCAAGGTCATCGTCCCCATCCTGCCGCTCGGCGATTTCTGGCCAGCCGAAGACTACCACCGCGACTACGCCAAGCGGAACAAGGCCGACTACGACGCCTACCGCGAAGGCTGCCGCCGCGACCAGCGCCTGGCGCAAGTGTGGAAGCCGGTGGGTTGATCACCCCGCCTGCTTCGGCCCCTCCGGCCGCGACCCAACATAGAGCGCACTCGCCAGCAGCGACACGCCGACAATCACCGTCCACACCGCCGACAGGTTGATCCAAAGCACGATCGCGAACGACACGATCATCGAGCCGATCGCGATATACTTTATCTTGCGCGGGATCGCCCCGTTCTCGCGCCACGCCACCACGCTCGGCCCCAGCCGCGGATGCCCCAGCAGCCACGCCTCCAGCCGCGGCGAGGAACGCGCGAAACAGCCCGCCGCGAGAATAAGGAAGATCGTCCCCGGCCAGCCCGGCGTCACCACGCCGATCACGCCAACCACCGTCAGCAGCACCCCGCCCACCAGAAACAGCGGGCGCAGCAGCGGACTCACTTTGCGGACGGCGTCAGTCATGCGGCGGCCAGGTTGCGCAGGCGAAGAAACACCTAGCCGCGCTCAACACCAAATTGCAACTCGTTCGCAAAAAGCAAGAGCGGTCGCGCGATGATTGCGAGCGTCAAGCCTGCTTCTTCGCGATGAATTTCATGACAAGCCAGACGGCCAGAATGGTCGGAACGGCCAGAACGAAGCCGATAATCCAGAGAAAGAAAAGCGGAAGCCCGATCAGCGGACCAAATTGACCGGTGACAGCAATCCAGACGATCAGGAAGCCGATATCTGCGTAGAATGCCGACGTGGCCGCCAGCCCGAGCGCCTGCCAAATCGCGTTGGGCGACGCAGGGAAACGAATGGCAAAGATAGCCGAAACACAGACGGCGACCGGCACGAAGGCCGGCATGTTGAACAGATACCAAACCGTCATACTGAACAGCAGGACAATCCATTCCATCGAGACGCTCGCTTGCACCCACGCCGCATTGGAACTTAGCACGGGCCCACTTTGCCAGTCATCGTTTCCCGCAATCATCCCACCCCGTGTTCGCCGCCCCTTCACACTTCCGGGATCGCTTCCCCTGCGTCCTTGGCTGTAACCCCCGTTCCACCTATGGTCCGCCCCGCCGACCGGCCCCCAGAGCCGGCGCGTTCAAAGGGGAGACAATGACCACAACGCCGTCCAGACTCGGATCGCGCCTGCTGTTTGCAGCCGCATCCCTCGCCATCCTCGCCGCCTGCTCGCCGGAAGCGGCCGCTCCGGCAGCGCCAGCGGCCGCCGCCGCCCTGCCCTCAGACGCGCAGACCTGGCCAGCCGCCGCTGTCGCTGATGCAACGACGCTCGGCTTCACCGCCGAAGGCCTCGCCGCGCTCGACGCACGCCTCGCCAAGTCGGTCGCCGACGGCGACGTCGCGGGCGTCACCTACATCCTCGGCAAGGGCGGCGACATCGCGGCCTTCAACGCACACGGCGTCCAGTCCGGCGATCCGAAGACCGGCGCGCCGATGACGAAGGACTCGATGTTCCGCATCTACTCGATGACCAAGCCGGTCACCGGCGTCGCGATGATGCAGCTCTTCGAACAGGGCAAGTGGGCGATGGACGACCCCGTGTCGAAACACGTGCCCGAACTCGCGGGCCTGAAAGTGCTGTCGTGGAAAGACGGCAAGCCGGAAATGAAGGGCGGCAAGCCCGTCCTCGTCGCCGCCTCCGCCGAACCGACGATGAAACAGCTGATGAGCCACACTGCCGGCTTCGGCTACGGCCTCTCGGGCGATGATCCGGTCAACAACGCCTTCCGTGACACCGCCGTGCTCGCCTCGGCGAACCTCGACGAGATGATGACCAAGATCAAGGACATCCCCCTGATCTACGATCCCGGCTCGCGCTGGTACTATTCGGTCGGCGTCGATATCCAGGGCTACATCGTCCAGAAGCTCTCGGGCCAGAAGTTCGGCGAGTACCTGAAGACGAACATCTTCACGCCGCTCGGCATGAACGACACGTCCTTCTTCGTCACCGAACCCAACAAGGCCCGCTTCGCGGACGTCTATCACTGGGACAAAGATGTGAAGGCGCTCGTCAAAAATGAAGATCGTCCCGATCGTCCCGGCTTTACCGATCCCAACCGCATGGAATCGGGCGGCGGCGGCCTCGTCTCGACGACGCACGACTATGCGCGCTTCGCCCAGATGTTCCTTGCCGGCAAGGGCACGCTTGCCGGCGCCACCGTGCTGAAGCCCGAGACCGTCGAGATCATGCGCACCAACGCTATCGGCGACCTGCGCCTCTACTCAGACGGCACGACCGCCAACCCCGGCCTGCCCGGCGTCGGCTTCGGCATGGACTTCGCGGTCTATGACGACACCTCCGTCACCGGCCAGCCTTACGGCAAAGGCACGCACTACTGGGGCGGCGCCGCCGGCACCTGGTTCTGGATCGACCCCGCCAACGACCTCTTCTTCGTCGGCATGATCCAGTCGATGGGCGGCGCCCGTCCGGAAGGCATGAACTTCCGCAACGAGTCTGCAAAGCTGGTCTACGAAGCACTGAAGCCGACGGCTGCTGCTACGTCCGCAGCGGCCCCGGCGAAAGAACCCGCGCCCGCGCAGTAGCCCAAGCGATGCGCGCCAAGCCTTCCTGTCTTGGTGCAGACTTCGTGTCTTTGTGTTTGAATCTTTTCCAGACAAACACAAAGACACGAAGCTTCGCACGAAGGACACTAAGTGTTCGGTTGATTTGAAGCGCTCGGCTTGTCATCCCGGAAGCGCGCAGCGCTATCCGGGACCCATTCCTCGGCCCCGACACATTCCCGATGGGTCCCGGCTCTCACTGCGTTCGGCCGGGATGACAATCAGGACCAGCGAAACACCAGAACGAACTTGAGGGAGAATGAGAATGTCGCGTTCGCCGATCACCATTGCAAAAATCTGGCTCACCGCGGGCCTCGCCAGCGTGCTCGCCGCCTGCGTCTCGATGGGCCCGTCCGCTAGCAGCGCGCTCTGGCCGACCGCATCCGACGTCGTCGCAACCGCGCCCGCCTTCACGCCAGCAGGCCTGCAATCCCTCGACGCCCGCATGAAGGAAGCCATCGACAAGTCCGAAGTCGTCGGCCTGCAATATGCGCTGGTGAAGGACGGCAAGCTCGTCGCCTTCAATACGTTCGGCAAGCAGTCGATCGATGGACCGCCGGTCACCGAAGACACGATCTTCCGCATCCGCTCGATGACCAAGCCCGTCGTCGGCGTCGCCATGATGCAGCTGTGGGAGAAAGGCCTCTGGAAGGCCGAAGACCCGATCACCAAATTTCTGCCTGAACTCGGCAATCTCAAGGTGGCCACCAAGCCCGATTCGATCACCGAGGGCGTCGTCCCAGCCAACCGCCCGCCGAACATGAACGAGGTCATGACCCACATGGCCGGCTTCGGCTACGGCCTCTCCGCCGCCTCCGCGGTCGATCGCGAATTCCAGCGCGACAACCCGCACGCCCAGCCCAACCTGCCTGCCGCGATGAAGCGTCTCGCGCAGATCCCGCTGCTCGCCCAGCCCGGCGAACGCTGGAGCTATTCCTACACGGTGGATGTGCAAGCGGCCGCCCTCGAGAAGATCACCGGCAAGACGCTCGGAAACTATCTCTACGAAAACATCTTCACCCCGCTGGGCATGAGCGACACGGCCTTCTTCGTCTCGGAGGCGGACTACAAGAACCGCATGGCCACCGTCTACACGCGCAACGCCACGACGGGCGCGAAGGATGTCTTCCCGGACGGCTACAGCTTCACCGTCCGTAACCACCAAGAATCCGGCGGCGGAGGCCTCACCTCCACCACGCACGACTATGTCCGCTTCGTGCAGATGATCCTCAATGAAGGCACGCTCGACGGCCAGCAGATTCTCAAGCCCGAGACAGTGAAGGTCATGATGACCAACCACATCGGCGACACGCGCGCGAGGGGCGGCGGCGGTTTCGGCTGGGGCGGCGCGGTGAAGACGCAGGCGCCCACCGACAACGCCCCTGCCCCGGTCGGCACATACGACTGGTTCGGCATCGACGGCACATGGATGTGGGTCGACCCCGTCAACGACATCGGCTTCGTCGGCATGATCCAGCGCCGCGGCAATGCCGGCCCCGGCGCCATCAACCTCCGCAGCGAATCCCAGCAACTCGTCTACAAGCCGCTTGCGAAGTAGCGCGCTCCAGTTAGCCCCTTCCGACTCGCTGCGTCAGCATGACGGCACGCCGCGCCGAAGCGCAGCGAAGGCGGGAGGGGGTCTCACGGCAAAGCAACACATCTCAAAATTCCGCTTTGCCAGCGGAAACCCGCACGTTTTTGGGGGATGGGGAACCCGCTCTTTCCAGACAATTCAGCGCGCTACGCGAAAAAAGCGGGGGACACAGAGATCGGATAAAATATTCTGTCCAGCACTGTTCCCCGCGGCCGTATAATCCGCCCCATGACACGAGCACGAACCGCATCAAACGGAGTAGTGACCCCGCCGCCTCTGCAGCTCTGGCTGCACGCGGTGCTGATGCGTTTCGTGAGCCTCGTGCAAGGCGCCAGAACAACGCTCGGGATGATCTTCAAACGCAACCACCGTGATTGGCACATGGAAGATGCGCAAGACGATCTGCCCCAGGCGAAGTCCGGCATTTCATCTCAAGGAACCAACCCCACCCACAGAGTCATTCTCGGGCTCGTCCCGAGAATCCCTGCTGGATCACCGCGGGGACTCAGCATCGATCCCCACGAAGCCATCAACCCAGACGCCCGGCACACGGCCGAGCGTGACGCCGTTGGCGTTGCTCGCACACGAACCATCCCTGTCATTCCGGGCAAGCCGAAGGCGCGACCCGGAACCCAGGGGCGACAAGCTCAGGCGCCGCCGCGCGTGGCCCCTGGGTTCCGGCTCGCGCTCACGCGCGTCCGGAATGACACCGACAGTGTGCGATAACTCAGCGCGCACCTGACGCGCGTGCACGTCACCCAACCCCGGCCCTCCGCCGCAGGGAACGCATCAGCGCACCCCGGCCACATCTCCCGTTCCGCTTTCCCCCTTTCCGCCCTACGGTGCGCGCGAATCGCAAAGGCCCAGCCATGTCCGCCATCCGTCGCCGCACGAAAATCCTCGCCACGCTCGGTCCCGCCAGCGATGGCGCGCTCAAGATGGAGGAACTGCTGCGCGCAGGCGTCGATCTCTTCCGTCTGAATTTTTCGCACGGCGATCATGCCAGCCACGCCGCCCGCATTGCCGCCGCGCGTGAAGCGGAAAAATCCGTCGGCCGTCCCATCGCGCTGCTCGCCGACCTGCAGGGACCGAAGCTACGCATCGGCGACCTCCCCGGCGGACAGACCGAAGTCCGCATGTCGTCCGAACTCCGGCTTCGCGCCGCCGCCACGTCGAACGATCCCGACATAATCCCCATCCCGCACCCCGAACTCGTCGCCTCGCTGCAACTGGGCGACAAGCTGCTGATCGACGACGGCAAGATGATGCTGCACATCGTGCGCGTCGATGGCGAGGATCGCATCGCCCGCCCTGTCGCGCCCGGCCGCATCATGAGCCGGAAAGGCATCGCCGCCCCCGGCCGCCCGATCCCGATCCCGGCCCTCACCGAAAAGGACATCGCCGACGGCCTCTTTGCGATAAAGCACGGCGTCGATTACATCGCCCTCTCCTTCGTCCAGCGCGCCGGCGACGTCCTGATGGCGCGCGAGGCGTTCGGCGCCGGCATTCCGATCATCTCCAAGATCGAGAAGCCCGCCGCCCTCGACGATCTCGAAGCGATCGTGAAGCACTCAGATGCCGTGATGGTCGCGCGCGGCGATCTCGGCGTCGAACTCTCGCCCGAACAGGTGCCCATCGCCCAGCGCCGCATCATCCGCGTCGCCCGCGCCCACGGCAAGCCGGTAATCGTGGCGACGCACATGCTCGAATCGATGGTCGAAGCGCTCGTGCCCACGCGCGCGGAAGCCAACGATGTCGCAACCGCCGTCTACCAGGGCGCCGACGCCGTAATGCTCTCTGCAGAATCCGCCGTCGGCCGCCACCCAACCGCCGCCGTCGCCATCATGGACCGCATCATCCGCGCCATCGAAACCGACCGCGACGCCAACCCGTCCGCCCAGGCCGCGCCATGGACCGCCGAACCATCAACCGCCGACGCCTGCGCCCGCGCCGCGCAGAGACTCGCAGACGATCTCGATTGTCCGCTGGTCGTCTTCACACGCTCAGGCTCGTCCGCCCAGCGCGTCTCGGCGACGCGCCCGAAACAGCCGATCCACGCGCTCTCGCCGAGCCTGCCGACGGCGCGCAAGCTCTCGCTCGTCTGGGGCGTCAGCGCCGATCTTGAACCCGAAGAGCCCAAGAGCTTCGACGACATTCTCGAAGCCGTGAGCCGCCACGAAGCCGCCTCCAGCGTGAAGCGCTTCGTCATCACGGCCGGCTATCCGTATGCGAGCGACAACTCGACAGACACGATCAAGGTCGTCGAGAAGAAGTGAGCAAGATGACTTCGGCATTGCGCGTCGGCTGAGCCTGACCTGCGCAAGTCGAGCGACCATGCAAGCCTTCGACCGGTTCGCACGCCTGGGATCGGCCTATTCCGTCACTGCGACGCGGAACCCGATCGCCGTATCGCGGGTGCTCGGTGCAAGCCGGCTCCGGTTGGCGATCCGCAGGTCATCGGCATCCGCCTTCCAGCCGCCACCCCTCAACACGCGCTGGCATCCGCCTCCTGCGCTGACGGCCGAGCCGTCCTTCGGCGCGTTGGCGAACGAATTGACATAGCAGTCCTGCACCCATTCTGCAGCATTGCCAGTGACGTTGTAGAGGCCAAAACCATTGGGTTCGCCGAAGCCGGTCTCTTCAGTCTTCCCACGCGGCGCGCGATTCGACTCATGGCGATCACCCCACCAGTAAACTGTAGCCGCACCCCCTCTCGCGGCATACTCCCATTCCGCCTCTGTCGGCAGCCGATAGGATTTGCCGGTCTTGCCGCTAAGCCACTTCACATACGCCTGCGCGTCATTCCATGACACCATGATCACCGGACGCGCGCCACGACCCCAGCCCTTGTCAGCCGGCGCATAGTTTCCGCATCCACCCCCAGCGACGCACGCCTCCCACTCCGAGAATGTCACCTCCTTGAGGCCGATCGCCACGGGAGAAACAGTCACCTCACGCTGTGGTCCTTCCCACGCGCGATGGCCCGGCTCAGTCGCGGACGACCCCATCGTGAAGGTCCCGCCTGCAAGCCGCATCATTTCCGGACACGTGTCGCAATCTCGAAACGTCTTGGAAGACTCCGGCGTGCTCGCAGTCACGGATTCGGCAACGGCGGGCGCCGGTTCAGCAGCCGCAGGCGCAGCGCTGACAGTCTGCGCGGGAATCTGGGACGCCTGCCCCGATGCAGACGCTGCCGGCGATGACGCTTCCTGCTGTCGCGTCGGCGCCACCCCGCCCAACAGGCCCGGCGCGACGAACACCGCCGCCAGAACCAGCACGCCCAGACCGACAAGACCGGCGATGAGCGGCAGCGGCCGTCCGGCTTTGCCTCCGCGCGAAACTTGTTGGACGCCCTGCTTCTGGTGGAAGGCATCAGGCCGCTGCGTTGCCTTCGGCGATGGTGTCGAGAAGAGTGGCGGCTGGGCGACCGGGGTTGGCTGTTCCGTGGCTCTCTGCGGCTGCGCGGGTTCGGCTGTGGATTGTGTCGCCGAAGGCGCCTTGGCGAGCATCAGCGTGGCGAGACGCTTTCTCGCCAGACTGGCAAAGTGTCCCTTTGGATAGCGTTCCAGATAGGATTCGAACTCCTCGGCATCGTCGCCGTCCTCGATGGACATCCAGAACGCAGCCTCGATCGTGTCGGCGGATGCTGGATCCTCTTTCGTCGCGGGCGCGGACGCCGCCGCTGCGGCAGATACAACTGGTCTGGTCGCCGCACTCTTGCGATCGACGTGATCGCGGACGTCCGCGATGAATGCCCGCCAGGCTGGCGCTGTCACATCCCCTTCCCAGCCGACAAGGTCTGCCGTCTGGATCAATTCGAACATGATCGGCCGGTCGCATTGCTCGATCATCACGGGTATGAGCGCCGACTTGCGGTCGCCAAGAGTGGCTTCAGCCCGGACCCATTTCGAGCGTACCGAACGCGAAGACCAAAGCACAACGACAGCCTTGGCGGCGTGCAACTGCCCTTCCGTCACCTCGTCATAGGTCTGGCCGGCGCGCAACACCGTGTCCCACCAGACGTCGAACCCTTCCTCGGACAAGGCCTTGGCGATCAGCCTCGCCTTGGCCTGATCTTCGCGATTGTACGAAAGAAAAATATCAGGCACGCATCCACCCCGTCGTTGACGTCGTTCCTAGCACATCGCGCGACGACCGCTAAGGAATTCAGCGTTCGGGCCGCGCCCACGGAAAGATCAGCAGCCTCGTCCGCTCCGCCCTATTCGAACTCAGGCTCAGGCGCGAAAACGTCGGCCGGGAAATCGTGCGATACGGTGTTGGGGAAGTTGGGATCGCGCTTCTGCATGAAGCTTTCGATGCCCTCTTTCACATCGGTCGACTGGCCGCGCAGCTGGATGCCGCGGCTGTCGAGCTTGTGCGCTTCCATCGGGTGCGAGGCGCCCATCATCCGCCACATCAGCTGACGCGAGAAGGCGATCGAAACCGGCGCCGACTTTTCGGTGATCCGCCGCGCCAGCTCCATCGCCGCCGGCAACAGGTCGTCCGGACCATGCAGCGAATGCACCAGCCCGGACTCCTTCGCCTCGTGCGCATCGAACACGCGCCCTGAATAAACCCAGTCGAGCGCGGTCTGCATGCCGACCAGACGCGGCAGGAACCAGGCGGAGCAAGCCTCCGGCGTGATGCCGCGGCGCGCAAACACGAAGCCGAATTTCGCCGCCGTCGAGGCAAGCCGGAAATCCATCGGCAGCTGCATCGTCGCGCCGACCCCAACCGCCGCGCCATTCACCGCCGCGATCACCGGCTTCAGGCTGCGGAAGATGCGCAAGGTCACGCGGCCGCCGCCATCGCGGCGAAAGCCGTTCGTGATGATCTCGTCGCCCGCCGCACGCTTGTTGTAGTTGAACGTGTCCGCTCCAGCGATCCCCAACTCGGCGCCAGCGCAGAACGCCCTGCCGGACCCGGTCACGACCACGGCGCGGATGGCATCGTCCGCATCGGTCCGGTCAAACAGCTCGATCATCTCGCGCATCACCACGGGGGTGAAGGTGTTCATCTTGTCCGGCCGGTTGAACGTCGCGACGGCGACGCCATCTGTTACTTTGAAATCGAACATCGTGAAATCGGTCATGGGAGCATCCATCACAGCTTGAAGGGCGTGGGCAGAAGTTCTGATAGCGTGCGCGCGCCAACCCCGTCGATCCATATCGGTGCGTCAGGCGTCATGAATTCCACCATCACCTGACGGCAGGCGCCGCACGGCATGCGGGTATGATTGCCGGTGTGGACGAAATCATCCGCGCCACAGCTGACCGCCAGCGCGATCATGCTGGCCTGCGGATGCTGCGTCCGGGCCGCAAACATGGCCACGCGCTCGGCGCAGCAGGTGAGCCCATAGCTGGCGTTCTCGACATTGGCTCCCGGCATGATGACGCCAGTGTCGAGCAGGACGGCTGCGCCGACGTGAAACTTCGAGTAGGGAGCATATGCGCCCGCTCGCGCCGCCCGGGCGGCGTCGGCGAGACGGCGGATGGCGTCTGCATCTGTCATGGACGTGGCCTCGAGAAGGCCGGGCAATCTGGAGAGGGATGGCGTGCAAGGCAAGCGTGCAATCGCAACGATCGCGGAGGCAATGGCCTTCATCCGCGCCAACACGCGGATCGGCGCCGTGCCCGGCCTGCCCATTCGCATGCATCTCGCCGACGAGCTGACCCCGATCTGGGAGGCGACCGAGAAGGACCTCGCCGAAGCGAACGTCGCGCCGCCCTTCTGGGCCTTTCCCTGGGCCGGCGGCCAGGCGCTGGCGCGCTACGTGCTCGACAATCCCGAGATTGTGCGCGGCAAGCTGGTGTTGGATATCGCGTGTGGCTCCGGCCTCGTCGGAATCGCGGCGGCGCTTGCCGGCGCCGCCGAGGTGGTCGCGAACGACATCGATCCGATCTGCGAAGCCGCCGTGGCGCTGAACGCCGCACTCAATGGCGTGTCGATCTCCTATTCCGCCGGCGACCTGCTGAACGGCGATCCGCCCGACTTCGACGTGATCCTCGCCGCCGACGTGTTCTACGAACAAACGCCCGCCCGCCTCTTCCGCGCCATGCTGGAGCGCACCCACGCCAATGGCACAAGCGTTTTTGCCGGAGACCCGGGGCGCACCTACTTCCCGCGCGACGCCTTCCGGCAGGTGGCGGAGTATGCGGTCGAGACGACGACGGAGATCGAGAACCATCCGGTCAAGACAGCGCGGGTGTGGACGCTTTAGGCCAGCACAAACCGCGTGCCGCACAGTTCGACAAACGGCCCGCTCGGCACCTCGCCGATCTTCACGCCCGCCTTGTCGGCCGCAGCAAGGATCGCCTTCGCATCCCGGCACGCCAGCCTGACCGCCGAGAGCCCCTCACCGCGATCATCCTCCAGCAACGAGAAGCGCGCGCGGGCGTTGTCGAGCTCGATCGTCCAGATGTCGCCATCGCGCCGCACGGGCCGTTCCAGCATCTTGCTCCAGCGGTCGGCGGTGGCTGCAGGATCATCGCATTGCATTCGCGCGCCGGTGACCGCTTGCACCCTCTTCGAGCGATCCTTCTCCTGCCAGCTTGGGCCAGCCCAGTGATAGCCGCCCATGATGTCGGCCCCGCCTGAATGGCGATCAACCGACAACAGGCATCCGCCCGTGTCCTTGGGATGCAGGTGCAACGCCTCCGACGTCGAGACCTCGTCGCCAGACGTGAGGTCCTGAACCAGCCGCACGCCCATCCCGGTGAAGTGGTCGCGCCGCCGTTCTAGGTCGTCGCAGTCGACGATATACATGTAGCCGCCATCGCCCTTGCGTCGATCGAGATACCGGCCGCCGGCCGTCCCATCGCGCAGTGGCGAGACGACTTCGAGAAACGTTCCGCTCATCGCGAACAGCGCGTTGTGCAGGCCGTACTTGCCGACACCGGGATCGCGGTAACAGATCTCCAGCCCAAGCACGTCGGCGATCTGTTTCTCGACCGTGGCAAGGTCGGCTGCGACAAGCGCGATCTGGCGAAGCCTCAGATATCCCATGGCGCCCTCCCTGAGCGTATTCGGCTGAGCGTATGCGGGCAATCGGCGGCCTTACCGGCTCTGCGCCCGCCCCTCGATCATATGCCTGAGAGCGGCCGTCCGCGAAGCGATGAAATCGTTGAAGGCGCGCACATGCGGAAGATTTCGCATCTCCTCCCGTGTTATCAGCAAAAGCGCGTAGTCCGCCTCATCAAATGTGAAGCACAGCACAATTTCAGGATCGAGCTCGCCCAGCACGCAAGGCAAGGGCCCACACCCCAGCCCGCTCTTGATCGCGCTCGCGATGTTGAGGATCGAGGACGACGCCTGCCGTATAACTGCGCCCTTGGCGCGCGCCTGCCTCATGAAGGCCGGATCGAACCGCGCCAGCTCACCGGCGCCAGCAATGATCGGGTGAGTCGCCAGCGCATCAGGATCGCGCGGCAGGCCATTCTCTTTCGCGTAGGCCTTGGAGCAGTAGACGCCCCACTTGCCGGTCGCCAGCCGCCGCACCACGACGCCGTCTCCCATCGGCCCCGCCGACAGCGTGGCTGCCCGAAGCGCTATGTCGGCCTCCCCTCGCGACAGGTCCATCTGCCGGTCGGTGATCACCGTCTCGACCTGGACGACGGGAAACCGCTGTGTGAACTCGCGCAGCCATGGCGTCAGCAGGCAGTCGGCCAGCACGTCATTGGTCGTCACCCGGATCATGCCGAGCAGCTTGCGGCTGCGCTGGGCGACCATCCTGCCGAAACCCTCGACCTCGGTTTCGACCCGCTCAGCGTTCTGCACCATCGCAGACCCGACCTCGGTGAGCCGGTAGCCACCTGCGGTCTTGTCGAACAGTTTTTCGTTCAGGGCTTCTTCCAGCGCCGCAATCCTGCGGGCCACTGTCGTCTGGTTGCAACCTAAAATCCTGGCCGCAGACAAGGTGCTACCGTTCCGCGCGACAGCCAGGAAGTGTCTGAGATCGCCCCACTCGAACATGAGTAGCTTATGCAATAATGCAGAACGCTCTGCAATACTTCGGATTGTGGGGGCCTGCGACAATCCGTACATCGTCCTCACGGATGAGATGTCAAAGACACCGCCGGACAGAAGACGCAACAAGAAGACGAACTCAAATCGTACGAGCGACCTCCCTATGACTTCCCCGGCCCCTTCCAGGAAATCTCCCCCTCTTCCCCCCAGGAAGGCGCCGGGAACTCTGCGGCTGCACTACGATCCCGCATCGACGACCTGCCGCCCGATCATCCTGTTCGCCTCCGAGACCAACATTGCGCTGGACTACCAGCTGGTCGACCTCTTCTCGGACGAGAATCGCAGCGACTGGTACACGCGCCTCAATCCCAACCAGGCTGTGCCCGTGCTGGAGCATGATGACTTCGTGCTGAGCGAGAGTTCCGCCATCCTGAAGTATCTCGCAGACCTCACGGACTCGCCTGCCTATCCGAAGGACCTGCGGAAGCGTGCGCGGGTGAACGAGGTGATGGACTTCTTCAACACCTACATGATGCGCGACTTTGTCTATGGCCTCGTCTATTCACGCGTTCTCGCGCACTACCGCCTCAACGGCCCCGCCCAGGCGCAGGTGATCGCCTTGCACGAGCCGCGCGCGCAACGCAGGCTGAAGGCGCTGGACGCATGGATCGGGGCGAAGACCTTCATCTGTGGTGAGACCATAACCATCGCCGACTATTTCGGCTCGGGCATCGCCACAACCGGTGAACTGATCGGCTATGATCTCCGCCCATGGGCGAACGTGACGCGATGGCTCAACACGATGAAATCCCTGCCGACCTGGGACGAAGTGCACGCCGGCTTCTATGGCTGGCGCAGCGCGGTGGAAGCCCAGACGAAGGCCTGGGCCTGACCGGAAGAAAAAGAACCTACGAGGAAACATGAAAAACAAGAGTTCGGAACCGCTGACCGGCCCTCCCCAAAAAATCGCCGGCAACATCTGAAACGAGAAACGCCAAACACGCAAACGACCGGCGATCAACGCTGGCGAAAGGAAGCACCTATGACCTCCCCCACCGCAAACTTCTGCGCTCACGCCGCATTCGTGGCTGTTGCTGCGCTCCTCTCCCTGCAGTCGGCCTGCAGCCGTCCGGCAGATGCAACGCCGAACACAGCCGCGCCTGTCACGGCTGCGCCGAGCGAACACATCTCGGCGGCGAACGACATCGACGCCGGCCGCTATCTCGTGAAGATCGGCGGATGCAATGACTGCCACACGCCGGGCTATGTCGAGGGCGTGATGATGACCGGCAAGGCGATGCCGGAATCCGACTGGCTGAAAGGCGGCGATGTCGGCTTCTCCGGCCCGTGGGGCGTGAGCTATCCATCGAACCTGCGCCTCGCATTCGGAAACATGAGCGAGGAACAGTTCGTCGAAATCTCGCGCACCGGCCAGGGCCGCCCGCCTATGCCGTGGCCGAGCCTCCAGGCGATGAGCGACAAGGACCTGAAGGCGATCTACGCCTACATCCGCTCGCTTGGACCGGCTGGCGAGCCTGCTCCCGCGCCGCTCTCGCCCGGCGTTGCGCCTGACCGGCCTCACATCGTCTTCGCGCCGCAGATGCCCGCCAAGGGCTGAACCAGGCCTGCAATCCCCGGCGCACGGAAACATCCGGCGCCGCAAAACAAAAAAGAGAAGAAGGTAACTTCCGATGACCACCCACCTCCCCCTCCCCTCCACCCAGATCGCCAGGGACAAGGCCGCGCCGAAAATGCGCTTCCTCTATCCGCTGGCTGCCGTCTGCATCGCTGTCGTGTTCCTGTCACCCAGCGATGGCGAAGCGCAGACGGGCGCCACGAAGCTTCGCGCCGACCAGCAGCAGGCGATCGCACTGGCGTTGAAGGATGTCGAGCCGGCGATGCGCCCGATGGCGCGCCAGCAGCTCGCCGCCAGCTTCGCAAACTTCAACGAGGCGCAGATCGCGATGATGGTCGCCAGGATGAATGCCAACCGCGCCGAAGCGGCTGCGAAGCCCGCGCCGGTGGTCGAAGCCGAAACGGTCGCGACGCCAGAAGACAAGGCCTTCATGCGCGCCCAGTACGAGCCCCTGATGCGCAAGCACCACGCAGCGCAGGTTCAGTTCGACAAGCTGGTCAACGCGAAGGTCGCGGCCTACTGCCCAGCCAGCGGCGTTTTTGCGCGTTTCGGCTCCGGCTGGCGCTACGAGGTCGCCCATTTCATGATGGACTCAGCCCTCGGCGCCAACAACATCGAAGCGCGCGTGAGCGTGGCCGGCGTGGCCTACATGCCGAAGGACGGGCGCTACACTTTCGACTTTTCCAAGGTGCGCACAACGTTCGACGCTGCCAAGGTGGAGGTGGCGATCAAGTCGGCCTGCAACAAGGTCCACGCAACGGGGAAAGCTTTCCTCGCCAAGGTCGATCCGCTGATCGCGAAGCAGGACTGGGACGGCGCGTTCAAGGCGGAGGGCGCCGCCAACTACGCGCTTGAGCCGATCCGCGCCGAACTGCAGGCCGCCTACGACCGGCTTGGACCGGGCGACATCAGCGTGTTCCAGCTCGCCATGATGAATGGCGCGCGCGTGAAGTAGGAGACACAGCAACGCGATCTGGCGGTCGCTCACCCCCTCCCGAGTTCCAAGCCGCGCCACAGAAGCCGGCAGACCGCCAAGCACCTCATGCGCAGGCCCGCCACCCAGCGGCCTGCGCTTTTGTTTTCAGGCCCACGGATTGCTCAGGCGCAAACCAAGTCCTTCAAAATCGCGGATGTTTCGCGTGGCGAGCTCAAGTTCGAGCACGCTGGCGGTCGCCGCGATCAGCGCATCCGCCAAGGCTATCGGCCTGCCAGGAATTTCGCGCTGAGACCTGAAGCTTGCACTCTTGCGCGCAATTTGCGCGTCCACATCGACAAGCCTGACGACCGAGAGAAGGGAATCAAAGCGTTGCTGCATGTCAGCGCTTCGTCGTCCTATCGGCAACCGCTGCAGCCCGAAGGAAATCTCAGCCAGGGTGATGACCGACGTCGCCAACTGTTGATCGACCTGTTTTGACAACCAACTTACAAGCAATGCATCACGCGGCTGTCGCATGAGTCCCGACACAACATCCGTGTCCAGAAGGATCATTTCTTTTTGCGACGTGGGTTCGCAGCCGAGAAGTCCGGCGGAGGTCTGTCGTGCATACCTCTTGGCGGCAAGTCGAGATCAACGCCGTTGCCAGCTCCGAATAGCTTCTGCGCAAGCGCCGCAAACTCCGGCCCGGTGGCATACCGCTTTCCAACGGCCTCGGCGAGAATTTCTCTCACCTCTTCTTCCATCGACCGGCCGGCTTCGGCCGCACGCACGCGGAGGCGTTCGTGCACCTCGTCGTCAAGCTTTCGGATCGTCAGCGTGCCCATGCCAGCATTGCTAGCATATGAGGCGGGCGCGCTCAATCACATGAAGCCGTAGGGCTCCACATCCAGCGTCATGCGCACAGCCGAGGGGAGCTTCACACGTTCCTTCCATGCCGCCAGAAAAGCCGAGAGGTCGACATTGCGATCCGAGCGGACGAGGAAGCGGCGGCGGTGGCGGCCGCGCAGCATGGTGATCGGCGCAGGCGCGGGCCCCCAGACGTCGATGCCCGTTGCGTTGGGCTGGCCTTCGCTCAGCATCCGTGCGGCGGCGTCGACCTGTTCGGCGCTGGGCGCGGATAGGATCACCGCGCCGAGGCGGCCGTAGGGCGGGAAGCCGACGAGGCGGCGCTGGTCCAGCTCGTGCGCGATGAAGGCGTCGCGATCTCCGGCCGCAAGCAGTGCGATGGCGGGGCTTTCCGGCGCGTAGGTCTGGATGATGGCGCGACCCGGCTTGTCCGCCCGACCCGCTCTGCCCGCGACCTGCAACAGCAACTGGAATGTGCGCTCGCCGGCGCGAAGGTCGCCGCCGCGCAGGCCCGCGTCCGCATCGACCACGCCGACCAGGGTGAGCGTCGGGAAGTTGTGGCCTTTGGCGACGATCTGCGTGCCGATGAGAATGTCGATCGCGCCGGTTTCCATCCGGGCGATCAGTGCGCGCAAATCCTCCGCCGACGCCACAGTGTCGGACGACAGGATTTCGACGCGTGCGCCGCGGAAGCGCGTGTGCACTTCCTCCGCCAGCCGCTCGACCCCCGGGCCGACGCCGGTCAGTGATCCGCGCGCGCCGCAATGCGGACAGGCGAGAGGCTTCTCCATCGTGAAGCCCGTCAAGTGGCAGACGAGGCGCCCGGTATAGCGATGCTCGACCAGCCATGAATCCGTGTCGGGCGCTTTCAGGCGCTCGCCACAGGCGCGGCAGATCACCAGCGGCGCATAGCCCCGGCGATTGAGGAACAGCAGCGCCTGCTCTTTCGCCGCCAACGTCTGCTCGATCGCCTCCGCCAGTTGGGGCCCGATCCAGCGGCCTGCCTCCGGCGGCGCCTCGCGCATGTCGGCGAGCGCGATCTGGGGCAAGGTCGCAACGCCTGGTCGGGCGTGCAGGCGGAGATGGACATATTTTCCGGCCTGCGCGTTGTGCAGTGTTTCGAGCGATGGCGTCGCCGAGGCGAGGACGATCGCGCATTGCTCGACCGACGCGCGGAGCACGGCCAGGTCGCGCGCGTGATAGAGGACGCCGTCTTCCTGCTTGTAGGACTGGTCGTGCTCTTCGTCGACGATGATCAGCCGCAGCTTCGCGAATGGCAGGAACAGCGCCGAGCGCGCGCCGACGACGATGCGCGCCCGGCCCGCCGCAACCTCGCGCCAGACCCTGCGCCGCGACGATGATCCCGCCGCCGAATGCCACTCTGCAGGCGCGACGCCGAAGCGATCCTCGAAGCGGGAGGTCACCGCCTGCGTCAGCGCGATCTCGGGCAAGAGGACGAGCACTTGCGCCTCCTTGTCCTGCAACGCCTCGGCGATTGCCTCGAAATAAACCTCCGTCTTGCCTGATCCGGTGACGCCATCGAGCAGCGCCGCACGGAATGTGTTTTCGCGCACCATGCCGCGCAGGTAGGCAGACGTTTCAACCTGCTCGTCGGTCAGCTGTCGCGACGGACGGTCAGGATCGGGCAGCGGAAATGGCGGATCGAGCGAGCGCTCGACATGCATCAGCGCGCCGGCTTCCAGAAGTCCCTTCACGACGCCCGAGGACACGCCTGCCCGGCGCGCAAGCTCGGCGCTTGACATCGGCTCGGTGGCGTGGGCGAGCACCTGTTCGCGCGCGGGCGTCATGCGAGGTGGCGCATCACCCGTTGTCATGACGAGCGTTTCGACCGGCGCATCATCCAGCGCCTCGCGCGAGCGCATCGCCATCGCCAGCACCATGCCGGATGGCGCGCAGATATATTTTGCCGCCCGCTCGATGAAGGTGCGCATGTTGCCGGAGAGACCCGGCGCGCCGATCACGCCCTGCACCGGTTTCAGTTTTCGATTCGAGGGCGTGCCGCGTTCAGCCCAGACGACGCCGGTCATTTCGCGCGGGCCAAGCGGCACCGTCACGAAACTGCCGGGGCCAGCATCGAGTTCTTCGGGCAGTTCGTAGTCGAACGGCTCCGGCAGGGGCTGTGGCAACAGCACCGATACGATTCGTGGTCGAGACGGCATGCCGGGAGAATGGACCGTGAACGCTGCCTGTTCAACCGGCGGATTGCGGGCCGAAACCCGGCCTTAACGACGCGGGGCCACCTTGCCGCCGATGAGCACGCCCCATACGGCCCGCGAAGCGCTGCAGGAATTCTCCATCTGGCTGGAGACGGAGCGCCGTGCGTCGCCCATGACGATCGAGGCTTACCAGCGCGACATCGGCAATTTCATCGGATTCCTGGTCGAGCACCTCGGCGGCGAGCCGCACGTGTCGGACCTGAAAAGCCTGACGCGTCATGACGTCGTGGCCTGGCTCGCCCGCCGCCGCAGTCAGGACAATCTAGCGGCGTCCTCGCGGGCGCGCGCAGCGTCCAGCCTGCGCGCCTTTTATCGCTTCCTCGACCGCCGGCTCGATTCGGCGAATGCGAAGGCGATGATGTTCGAGAGCCCACGCCGGCCGCATCGCCTGCCGCGGCCATTGCCCGAGAAGATTGCGCCGCAGACGATCGAGATGGCAGGTGAAGGCGATGGCGACGATGCGCCTGCGTGGGTTCTGGCGCGCGACGCTGCGATCCTGTCGCTGCTATATGGGGCCGGGCTTCGTCTTTCGGAAGCGCTCGCCCTCACCGGCAAGGACGTACCTGCGGGCGAGCAGCTGCGGGTCTTCGGCAAGGGCCGCAAGGTTCGCATTGTGCCGCTGATCCGCGCAGTGCGCGAGGCGGTGAACGCGTATGGCAAACTCTGCCCCTACCCGTCAGCGCCGGACGAGCAGATCTTTCGCGGCGAGAAAGGCGGGCCGCTGAATCCGCGCATGGTGCAGCGTCTGATGGAGAAGCTGCGTCACCGGCTGGGGCTGCCGGAAACGGCGACGCCACACGCGCTGCGCCATTCCTTCGCGACGCATCTGCTCGCCAATGGCGGCGACCTGAGATCGATACAGGCGCTGCTGGGGCATGCCAGCCTGTCGACGACCCAGATCTACACCGGCGTCGATGCGGCGCGCCTGATGAAGGTGCACGCGGAATCGCACCCGCGGGCATGACCGTTACGAAGCGGCCTGATCGAGGCACTTCATCATGGCGGTGGGATCTTCGGTCTGCTTGTCCTGCGGCGTGTTCTTGCACCAGTCGGGTGAACCGGGCGCGGCTTCGCCGCTGCTGCAGGCAGCCGCCAGCAGGGTGGCCGCCGTGAAAAGCGTGGCGATGGCAAAGCGCATGGCAGTCCCCTGTTCTGTACCGACCAAGTGCGACACTGGCGGGGCCGTGTTGCCCAAGTCAATCGCAGCGAGATCGACTAGCGTGGCGTTGCGCAGCCATTGAGGATTTCGCCTTTCCATGTCGCCGTCACGCTCCAGGCGCGAGCGGTTTCGGCCAGGCCGTCGAAGCATTCCTTCTGCGTGAGGGTCATCAGGAAATCGCCTTGCGTGGTTTTCGACGTGAGCAGGAACGCGCCGCCTTCGCCGCGCGATTTCACCGGCGCCTCACCCTCGAAGCTGGCTTCGCCGAGGATCGAGATCAGCGATTTATTCGCTTCGCGCTCGACCTGCACCGCCCAGTAGGCCGGCTCCGATCCGCTGATTTCGAGATCGCCATCAAGGTCGGCTTCCGCATTCGAGCAGGCCGCCAGGGCCATGACCGCAAAGGCAAGGACAGAAGAGGCCGCGACTTTGGCAGCAAGGGGAGAAACGGGCTTCAGCATGGGCGATACTCCTTTGCCTCTACCTAGAGCGCTGTGCGGGGCGATGGAAGATGGGACCAACAACGAACGACGCTTCGCCACCGAATCGCCCCAGACCGGCGCTTGAGTGCGACGCGGAGGCGGGCCGATGAGCGAACGAACCAGGCGACGTTCTGCAGGGCGGTGGATAGTTGTCGCCCTGGCCGTCGCCGTCATCACGCTAGGTCTCGTGATCGGCGGCTGGAGCGTCAGCCGGTCGCGCACGTTCCAGCTGTTCGGCGAGATCGTTCATCGAGTCGAAACCGACGCGCAGGTCGTCGCCCTCACCTTCGATGATGGCCCGACGCCGGAATACACGGCCGGCGTGCTCGCCCTGCTAAAGGAGAAGGACGTCAAGGCGACATTCCTCCTGATCGGCGCGGACGCCGAAAAGCACCACCTGGAAGCGCGTGCGATCGTCGCCGATGGACACGAACTTGGCAACCACACCTACAGCCATCCCGACATGACGCTTGCCGGCGAGCGCGAAGCCGAGACCCAGCTGACCAGGACCGACGCCGCCATCCGCGCCGCAGGCTATTCCGGCGACATCCATTTCCGCCCGCCGTTCGGCAAGAAGCTATTCGGCCTACCCCTCTATCTTGCGAAGAACGATCGCATCACGGTGACATGGGACGTGGAGCCGGAGAGCGATGAACACATCGCGCAAGACCCGGAGCGGATCGTCGCCCATGTGATCGAGCAGACGAAATCGGGGTCGATCATCATTCTTCACGTCATGTATCCGTCGCGGGAGACGTCGCGTCAGGCTTTGCCTGGCGTGATCGACGGATTGAAGACGCGCGGCTTTCGATTTGTGACAGTGTCCGAGCTGCTGAGCCTGCGGGCCCCCTGAAATCGAGCCAACTGGATCGACGTTCCGGCTGACGCCGAGGCGCGCCTGCGCTAGACTGGGTGCATGAGCACCGATCCGAGCCTGCACCGCATGACTGCGAGCCAGCTTGCCGCCGGCCTGCGAAAGAAGGCGTTCAGCGCCGCAGAGCTCTGTGACGCGCACATCGATCGCATCGAGCGGCTGGATGGTCAGGTCAACGCCGTGGTTGTACGCGACTTCGATCGGGCGCGGGCCGAAGCGCGGCAGGCGGACGTGGGAATATCGCGCGGCGAGTTCAAGGCGCTGACCGGCATTCCGATGACGGTGAAGGAGAGTTTTGATCTTCGCGGCCACCCGACGACATGGGGGCTGGAGGCGCACATCGATCATCGCGCGCGCGAAGATGCGTTGGCCGTGCAGCGCCTGAAGGCGGCGGGCGCCGTTGTCCTTGGCAAGACCAATGTGCCGCCCGTGCTGGCGGACTGGCAGACGGAGAATCCGATCTACGGCCGCACGCGCAATCCGCATGGGCTGGAACAGTCTGCGGGCGGATCGTCGGGGGGAAGCGCTGCGGCGATCGCGATGGGGTTTTCCGCGATCGAACTGGGCTCTGACATCGGCGGGTCGGTGCGCGTGCCGGCGGCGTTCTGCGGCGTCTATGGCCACAAGACGAGCTATGGCGTGATCCCGATGGGCGGGCATTTCGCGGGCGGCGAGATCGTCAATCCGCAGGAGCTTGGCGTGATCGGGCCGCTGGCGCGCTCGGCGGAAGATCTTGGAACTGTGCTCGACGTTGTCGCGGGGCCGGATGCAGAATCGCCGGCGAACAGGCTGGTGCTGCCCCCGGCGCGCCATGAGAGGCTGGCGAATTTCCGGGTCTTCGTGCTCGACCATCATCCGGTGGCGCGCGCTGACAGCGACATTCTCGGCGCGCTGGAAAAACTGGCGGACCAGCTGGTGAAGGAGGGTGCGTCGGTGGCCCGGCAATCGAGCCTGCTGCCCGATATCGCGCGATCGTGGCGGCTGTACCAGGCGATGCTGCACACGGTGATCACGCGGGGCGATCCGACCAATCCGCGCCAGCCGATCTCGGCGCATGACTGGCTTGACCGGCTCGACGATCAGCTGCGGTTGCGCAGGCAGTGGTCTGACTTCTTCCGCCATTTTGACATCGTGCTCTGCCCTGCCTTCGGGACCGCCGCCTATACGCATGCGCGTGAATCCGACTGGCGCAGGCGTGCGCTGCCGATCGATGGCGAACCGTCGAAATTCGGCGACCAGCTGGGCTGGGCCGGGATCGCGACGGTGGCCAACCTGCCCGCGACCGTCATTCCGCTGGGCGCCAACGCGGCCGGGCTGCCGCTAGCCGTGCAGGCGATCGGGGCATTCCTCGAAGACAAGACCACGATCGCGTTTGCGGGCACGACGGGCCATGACATCGTGGCGCCGCCGATCGCCGGTTAGTCACCAGGTTCTCGCGCCCGCGGTGCGCGTGAGCTTCGGCTTGGCGAGCAACCAGACGCCCGCGATCGTCAGCGCCATTGCAATGAAGTGCGGCCAGCCGAACGGCTCGTGCAGGATCACAACAGCTGCCCATGCAGCGACAACCGGCCCGATGCCGCCGACGGCGCTCATCGGACCGGGACCGATGCGGCTGATCGCTTCGGCGATCATGAAGCTCGGGATCACGGTGCAGACGATGGCGAGCGTGAGGGCAAGCCAGTAGCCGTTGGTGGTCACGGGCGGCGGCGCTTGAAAGGCCATCTCGATGCCGCTGTGCGTGAGGAAGGCGATCGAAGCGATCGACATGCCGAAGGCCGTGAACATGGTCGCGCCGAGGCGTTTGATCACCGGCTTCGAGGCCGTGACATAGACCGCGTAGATGAAGGCGCCCGCGAAGATCAGCCCGCCGCCAAGCCAGGCGTTTGGTCCCTGATGGCCGATCTCGGCGCCGAACAGGATCGCGACGCCGGCATAGGCGAGAACGAGCGCGATCACGTGGCGCTTCGTGATTTCATCTTTCAGGAAAAGCCACGACATCAGCGCGACCATGGTTGGGTAGATGTAGAGGATCAGGCGTTCGAGCTGGGCGGAGACATAGCGGAGACCTTCAAAATTGAGCCATGACGACAGGTAGTAGCTCATCAGGCCGAGGCCGCCGGCCGCGAGCCACCAGCGGGCCACGGGTTTCTCGCGCATGCGGATGAACGCAAAAATCCCGATCGCGAGATAGACCGGCAACGAGAACGCCATGCGCAGTGTCAGAAGCTGCGACACGCCGATGCCTTCGGCGAAGGCGAGCTTGATGACGACGCCCTTGAGCGAGAACAGGCCGGCGCCAGATGCGGCGAGGATAACGCCGGTCATGCGGTTGCGGGCTTCGGTCTCGATCGGCAGGGCGGTCATGTCGTTTCTCCGCTCGTCCTTCGTGTCGTCAGCGGAGGGGTCGGTCGGGACGAGGGTCGCCGGCGCTTCCGCCGCCGGCCCTGTCGTATCTAACGACGCGCCGGCGCAAGGCGTTTGAGAGCCTTGCGTTGAAGTCGAAGGATGGCGGCGCGTGCGGTCATGGCCGCGTGGATAGGCCGGTTGGAGATTGCGCGCAAGCGGGGGCGATCTCGCTGGCGTGCGCCAGCGAGGCAGTAGGGAGTGGGCAATAGGGAGTAGGGTCGAGGCGGGCCGCAGGCTGTGGTGAGCCCGCGCTCGTGCTTCGACGGACGCGCGCTTTGCGCGCTGCTCAGCATGAGCGCTATGAGAGAGCTCTGGCATGAGATCGTAGCCACGCCCCCCAGCTCATGCTGAGCAGCCGCGCTGAGCGCGGCGTCCGTCGAAGCATGGGCCGCGCGCACGGCGTTTGCGTCCACGCGCGCGCGAATGCGGTAGATGCGGCGGAGGCCTTCGGTGAAGCGCGCGGCGGCGGCGTGCAGGTCCATCATGTCAGCGGTGTAGGCCTCGAAGCGTGCGCCGAGGTCGGACCAGTTCTTGATCGGGGG
>JANOKS010000024.1:0-60570 GCA_031419455.1 Alphaproteobacteria bacterium | reverse complement strand
TCCAATTCAGTGGAGGGCCCGGGGACGCGGGATGCCCCGCGTGGTTTGGCGTCTCTGTTTCCAGAGCTACCGGTAGAAAAGAGAAGCGCGGATCCCGCGTCCCCGGCAGGCATCGATGCAGCGGCCCGGGCGTGCAGCGGGTTTTTTCACCCGTCCTGGCCCACGTGGCAGAAGCCGCCGGCGTGCGGGCCATGGATGTTCAGCCATGGTCCCCCGCGACATGAGGACGTCAGACGGGGACGCTGAATGCCATCTGTCCCCGGCTCCTCATGAACTCCCGGCCTACTGGCATGGTTCGACCGGGCTCTTCACGCTCGCCTGCATCCATCCCGCGCCGTTGAACAGTGTACAGCCGCCCTCCATGCGGGATGGATGACTGGAGTATCTCACAGGATGGAAAGTGGGGGACGCCTGTGTCCGGAATCGGCCGGTTTTGGCGGTGCAAGTGATTGAGATTGTTCGGGACACGCCGAAAACAACGCGTCCAGAATCGGCTGGTTCTGGCGAGGAGGCAGCACGCACTGAGTCATCCGTCTGCTTCGCAGGCAGCCCCCTCCGACCCGTCGGGCCACCTCCCCCGCACTTCGGGCGAGGGAGGACGTCCCCGCGGGGCTCGACGTCCTCCCTCGCACGAAGTGCGGGGGAGGTGGCACGCGAAGCGTGACGGAGGGGGCTGCCTGCGAAGCCGGCGGGTGTCGCGGGCGGCCACGTATGCGCCTTGCTATGCGTCGTCGCCCAGTGCGCGCTGCATCAGCAGCGTGTCGCACCAGCGGTTGAACTTGAAGCCGGACTTCGCGATGCGGCCGCATTCGGTGAAGCCCATGATGCTGTGGAGTCGCGCGGAGGGCAGGTTGTTCGCGGCATCGCCGATGATGGCGATCATCTGTTTGAAGCCGCCGGCTTCGCAGCGAGCCATGAGTTCGGCGAGGAGGAGCGTGCCGAGGCCTTTGCCCTGTTCACCTGGCGCGATGTAGATCGAATCTTCCACCGTGAAGCGATAGGCGGCGCGCGTGCGGAAATGGCTGGCGTAGGCGTAGCCGAGCACGCGTCCATCATCCTGCGCGACCAGGTAGGGGAAGTTGGCGCTGGTGATCGAGGTGAAGCGTGCGGTGATCTCTTCAAGTGAAGGCGCGTCGTACTCGTAGCTTGCGGCGCTGGTAAGGACGGCGTGCGCGTAGATGGCGGTGATCTGCGGGAGGTCGGCTGCGCGGGCGGGGCGGAGGGTGAGCATCGTGAATTCAGACCCGCTTGCCGTCGGCGTCGATGAGCGGCGAGCCGTCTTCCTTGTTGAAGGGGCCTGGAGGGAAGCGGTCGAGGAGGTCGAGGACGCGTTCGCTGGGGCGGCAGAGGGCGACGCCTTTGGGGGTGGCGACGATGGGGCGGTTGACGAGAATGGGGTGTTCGATCATGGCGGCGATGAGCTGGTCGCTGGTGATCGCGGGATCGAGCAGGCCAAGTTCGGCGGCGGGGGATTTTGTCTCGCGCAGGGCCTGACGGGCTGTGAGGCCGGCGACGGCGAAGAGCGCGAGGAGTTGTGGGCGGGTCCAGCCTTCGCGGAGATAGTCGATGATGGCCGGCGCATAGCCCGCAGTTTCGATGATGGCGAGCACGTTGCGGGATGTGCCGCAGTCGGGGTTGTGGTGGATGACGACCGGGAAATCGCTCATGGCGACTTCTTCCCGAACAGCCAGCCGCCGGCAAGCCAGGCCAGAAACGCGCCGGCGAGCTGGCCTGCGATGAAGCCCGGAACGTCAGCCATGCGGATGCCGGCGAAGGAATCGGTGAGGGCGCGGGCGATCGTGATGGCCGGGTTGGCGAAGGAGGTGGACGAGGTCCACCAGTAGCCTGCGGTGATCACCAGCGCGACGATGGCGGGGATGTCGTTCGGGCGGTGGCGGATGGCGCCGAGGATCGCAAAGACCAGCGCGAAGGTCGCGGCGCCTTCGGCGAGGACGCGGCTGGCGCCGGCGCGGTCGGTTGCGCCCTGCTGGATCAGCGGCAGGTCGAACATGGCGTGGGCGAGAATGGCGCCGAGGACGCAGCCCACGATCTGGAGCGGGATGTAGAGCGCGGCGTCCGCGGGGCGGGTCTCGCCGCGCAGGAGCATGACCAGCGTGACGGCGGGATTGAAGTGGGCGCCGGAGACGGGGCCGAGAGTTGCAACGAGCACGTAGAGGATGGCGGCTGTCGCCAGCGTATTGCCGAGAAGCGCGACGCCGTCATTGCCGGCGGAGAGCTGCACGGCGAGGATGCCGGAGCCGATGACGGTTGCGGCGAGGAGGCAGGCGCCTAGCAGTTCTGCGAAGAGGCGTTGTGGGACAGTGTGCATGGTGGATGACCGGCCCATTGATGCGAACCCTTGTACTGTCATTCCGGGCGAAGCGAAGCGCAGACCCGGAACCCAGGAGCGGCAAGGCCGGTATGTTTCGCCCCTGGGTTCCAGCTTTCGCTGGAATGACACGCTAGGGAGACACTAGTTGCTGCGCGGTCGGGAGAATCACACCGCGCGTTCGACCATCAGTTTCTTGATCTCGGCGATCGCCTTGGCGGGGTTGAGACCCTTGGGGCAGACCTGCGTGCAGTTCATGATGGTGTGGCAGCGGTAGAGTTTGAACGGGTCTTCGAGATCGTCGAGGCGCTCGCCGGTGGCTTCGTCGCGGCTGTCGATGATCCAGCGATAGGCCTGCAGCAGGGCGGCGGGGCCGAGGAATTTGTCGCCATTCCACCAGTAGCTCGGGCAGGCGGTCGAGCACGACGCGCACATGATGCACTCGTAGAGGCCGTCGAGTTTCGAGCGGTCGGCCTCGGTCTGCTTCCATTCCTTCTGCGGCTCGGGCGTTTCCGTTTTCAGGAAGGGCTGCACATAGGCGTGCTGCGCGTAGAAGGTGGTGAGGTCGGGGACGAGGTCTTTCAGCACCGGCTGATGCGGCAGGGGAGAGATGGTGATGTCGCCGGAGTATTCGTCCCAGCCCTTGGTGCAGGCGATGGTGTTGCCGCCGCCGATGTTCATCGAGCAGGAGCCGCACACGCCTTCGCGACAGGAGCGACGGAAGGTAAGCGTCGGGTCGATCTCGTTCTTGATGTAGATCAGCACGTCGAGGACCATCGGCCCGACCTTGCTCATGTCGATCTGGTAGTAGTCCCAGCGCGGATTGCCGCCTGTTTCCGGGTCGTAGCGGTAGATCTTGAAGGTGCGGAGTTTCTTGGCCGTGGCGGGCTTCGGCCAGCGCTTGCCAGCCTTGATCTTCGAATTGCGCGGAAGCGTGAGTTCGACCATGCGCGAGACTTCCCCGAATTCAGATTGGCCCGGCCATAAAATGTGCGCGCAATCTAGCGGGTTGCAGCGTCCGCACAAGCGCCAGAAAGTCGCGGGTTTACAGGGATTTGCCGCGCACGCGGACGCGCCTGACGCAGTCGCGGACCAGCTTGATGAAGGGGCGGCGCAGGCCGTAGGCGGCGCGGGCGGCGGAGGGGCGCTGGGCGTGCAGCATTTCGGTGACGCCGGCCTTGGTCAGGCCGCGGGTGAACTGAATGATGCCGTGGCGCGCGCTGGCGTCCAGCTCGTCGCGGTCGATGGGGACGGGCGACCAGAACCAGACTGTCTCGCCGTTGGGCAGCCTCATGCGCTCGAACCCTTCGGCGGGCAGGCGCGGTTCGATGAAGGTGAAGGCGACCTGCTTCGAGCCTTCGAGGATGGGGCGCGGATTGCGGGAGAACTGTACCGTCTCGCCGGCAAGCACGCGGATTGGCTGGATGTGGACCAGCTTGGCGAACTGGCGGACGGTGTTGGCGCCGAGGTTGAGCATGGCGAGGTCGGATTGCGGGTCGCCGTACTGCGGCACGGCGAGGGCGAATTCCATCCGGCCGCCGGTGATGTCGCCGGGGCGCTTCTTCAGGCTGGAGCCGAAGGTGCAGACATAGGCGAAACGGCGCTCGCCCTCGGGCGGCACGACGAGAACGTCAACGGCAGGGCCGGGTTCGCGCGAATTGCCGGCCCAGCCGTCATTGTCGGAAAAGGCGATGTGAGGCTCGCCCAGATGGCGCGCGAGATGGAGTTGAACTTCCTCGCGAAATTCCGCGCCCGAAAGCTCCTCGCCCGAAAGGGCAGATTCTGAGTTGCGTTCCCAGATATCCTGCATGGAATCGACATGGCTTCTCAACGCGCGGGCGTCAACCGCGCCGGGTGATTTCGACGCAGTTCAAATGGTAAGTGCGCGATGCTGAACCAGTGGTGAATCCGGCCGGCGGGGCGCTCGCTCACGGATTGTTGCGGCGTGTTTACGAATGTCGCAAATCGTGAATTCGGGGCCGGCGCGTTAAGCGGGTTTCAGCCTCTGTCTGGCAAAATGGCCTGATCCCAAATCGCCAATGTCCGGGGCGCGCCATGTTCTACCTGTCCAGCCTGCTCAAGCCCTTCACGACGCGCGCCGGGCGGGTGTCACAGTCGTCCTACATTCTGGGCTTCGTCCTTCCCTTCGCTGCGCTGCTCGGCCTGAGCTGGCTGATGTTCTTCGGCGCGCCGGGATTGCTGGGGACGCCGGGCTACTATGCGATCGCGCTGGGCTGGACTGTCCTGATGGGCACGGGGGATGCGCAAAATATCCGCCGCTGGAACGACCTCGGCAATTCAGGCGCGCTGTACCGGCTGTTGCGGCCGGGGCTGGTGCTGCTGCCGGTGCTGGCGCTGGTGCTGCAGTTCGTGCTGCCCGCGCATATGGCGATGGCGGGCGACATGGAGGCGCTGGCGTTCATGATCGGCATGGAGTTCGGCGGCGTGGCGTGGCAACCGGCGCCGCTGGCGCTGCTGGCGATCACGTTGGTGGGCGCGACGGGCAATGTGGTCTACCTGGCGATGATGCCGGGGCAGCAGGGGCCGAACGCGTATGGGCCCGATCCGCATGGCGGCGTGCCTGTCACGGGCGGACAGCACGCCGCGAGCGGGCAGGGCGGCGAGGATGATCCGGTGAAGCGCGCGCTGGCGGACTATCAGGCGCGGCAAAAGGCGGCGGCGCGGCCTGTGGTGAGCAGCGTGCGGCCGACGGGCGGGGCGACGTTCGGGAAGAAGCGGTAGGCGGTCAGGCTTTCGCGCTTGGGCGTTCTGACACGCGGGCGCGCCATGCGCGAAGATTGGCGAGATTGTCGGGAACTTTGAGGCCGATCCAGACGGCGAAATCCACCATCGAGAGCAGGCAGATGTCGGCGATGGTGTAGTCGGCGCCGGCGACGAAATCGCGGCCTGCGAGTTCGCTGTCGATCCAGGCGAGACCGCGTTCGTAGTGGGCGCGGTTGGACTCGCCGAACTCCTTGTATTGCGGGACGACGACGCGCGCGGTGAACGGATGCGCGTGGCGCCAGAACATGCTGGCGGGCGTGCCGATCTGGAATTCGACGCGGCGGGTCAACATGTCGGTGCGCGCTGTCTCCAGCGCGTTGCGGCCGAAGAGCGGCGGCTCCGGGTGGAGGCTTTCGAGATAGCGGCAGATGGCGACGGTCTCGGAGAGGAATGTGCCATCGTCGAGCTCAAGCGTCGGCAGCTGGCCGAGCGGATCGCGCGCGAGGTGATCGGGCTTCTTGATGTCGCCCGTCATGATGCCGACTTCGACGAGGGGAAGGCTGACGTTCTTCTCGGCGAGGAAGATGCGGACGCGGCGCGGGTTCGGCGCGGGCATGGGGGCGTTGTAGAGTTTCATGGGGGCGGTCCGTTCTGATTCCACGGGACGTTGGGCGCGTAGGCTGGCGGCGTCAATCACTGGAAGCTCTAACGGCGTTGTGCGCCATGCATGATGCGCTGGACCAGTATTCCATCGGCGGCTTCGCGATAGAAGATGATGTGACGGCCCTTGACGAGTTCTCGCTGCGTGCCGCTGCGTTTGCGGCCCGCGCGGGGAAATCGCAAAAGCATCTCGAAGGCCTCGATCAGTTCGTCGTGGTAAGCGACGGTCTGCGCGTCGCCCCATGTCATCCGTGTGTACAGCAAGATGGCCGCGAGATCCGCGTCTGCCTTCCGCGTGAGCCGGTAAGTCAATCGAGCTTCCGCGACAGCACGTCTGCCAGAATATCGCTCGGCCTGCGGTCGGAAATTCCGCTGTCTTCGCCCTCGCGAATTGCCTCGGCAATCAACTTTCGCTTTTCGGCGACCGGCAGGCTGTCGAACCACCGCATCTGGTCTTCCGTGGGAACGGCCCACGGATAGACGTCGATGATGATGGCTTCGTTTGCGGCGCTGCTCTGATCATCAGCCATGGGCTGACTATAGCACGCCGCCCGACGGATGTCGCCCCTAGTACACCCGCGGTTTCGGCTTGATGTACTCGACGTCGTTGGACATCGTGTAGGCGTGGACCGGGCGGTAGTCGATCTTCACGGCGCCTTTGCCATCGACCCAGGAGAGGGTGTGCTTCATCCAGTTGGCGTCGTCGCGGTTGGGGAAGTCTTCGCGGGCGTGCGCGCCGCGGCTTTCCTGGCGGTTGGCGGCGGAGTTCACGGTGGCGGCGGCCTGGATGATGAGGTTCTCGAATTCGAGCGTCTCGATCAGGTCGGTGTTCCAGATCATCCCGCGGTCGGTGACGCCGATGTCGGCGACGCCGGCAACGACGTCTGCGATGCGCTTGACGCCGGACTGCAGCATCTCGCCGGTGCGGAAGACTGCGCAGTCTTCCTGCATGGCGCGCTGCATGGTGGCGCGGAGTTTCGATGTCGGCGTGCCGCCCGATGCGTTGCGGAAGCGGTCGAAGCGGGCGAGGTGATCGTCGCCCGCGCCCTTCGGCAGGTCCTGCTGGTTGGCGTTGGCTTCGAGGGCTTCGCCACAGCGAAGACCCGCGGCGCGGCCGAAGACGACGAGGTCGATCAGCGAGTTGGAGCCGAGGCGGTTGGCGCCGTGCACTGAGACGCACGCAGCTTCGCCGACGGCCATCAGGCCGGGCACGATGGTGTCGGGATCGCCCGCCGTCTTGGTGAGGACTTCGCCGTGATAGTTCGTCGGGATGCCGCCCATGTTGTAGTGCACGGTCGGCAGGACGGGGATCGGCTCTTTCGTGAGATCGACGCCGGCGAAGATCTTGGCGCTTTCCGAAATGCCGGGGAGGCGCTGGTGGAGAATCTTTGGGTCGAGGTGATCGAGGTGGAGGTGGATGTGGTCGCTCGCCGCGCCGACGCCGCGGCCCTCGCGGATTTCCATTGTCATCGCGCGCGAGACGACGTCGCGCGAGGCGAGATCCTTCACGGTGGGGGCGTAGCGCTCCATGAAGCGCTCGCCCTTCGAGTTGGTGAGGTAGCCGCCTTCGCCACGCGCGCCTTCGGTGATGAGGCAGCCTGAGCCGTAGATGCCGGTGGGGTGGAACTGCACGAACTCCATGTCCTGCAGCGGCAGTCCGGCGCGCAGCGCCATGCCGCCGCCATCGCCGGTGCAGGTGTGGGCGGAGGTGGCGGAGAAGTAGGCGCGGCCATAGCCGCCGGTTGCGAGGATGACGCGCTGGGCGCGGAAGCGATGCAGCGTACCGTCGTCGAGCTTCAGCGCGGTGATGCCGCGGCAGGCGCCGTTTTCCATGATGAGGTCTAGCGCGAAATACTCGATGAAGAAGTCGACGGCGTGCTTCAGCGACTGGCCGTAGAGCGTGTGGAGCATGGCGTGGCCGGTGCGGTCGGCGGCGGCGCAGGTGCGCTGGATCGAGGCCTCGCCATAGTTCTTGGTCATGCCGCCGAAGGCGCGCTGATAGATCTTGCCTTCCTCGGTGCGGGAGAAGGGGACGCCCCAGTGCTCGAGTTCGTAGACGGCGGCGGGGGCTGCGCGGACCATGTATTCGATGGCGTCCTGGTCGCCGAGCCAGTCGGCGCCCTTCACCGTGTCGTACATGTGCCAGCGCCAGTCGTCCTGGCCCATGTTGCCGAGCGAGGCGGAGATGCCGCCCTGGGCTGCGACCGTGTGCGAGCGGGTGGGGAAGACTTTCGTGATGCAGGCGGTCTTCAGGCCGGCCTGTGCGCAGCCAAGGGCTGCACGGAGGCCGGCGCCGCCGGCGCCGACGACCATGACGTCATAGGTGTGATCGTTCCAGGTGTAGGCGGTCATGCGATAACGTCCCTAAAGTCAAGTTCGGGGGAGTCAGGCGTTCAGGCGATTGCGACCTTCAGCACCGCGTAGGCGGCGGTGGCGAAGAGGGCGACGCAGATGAAGGTGTTGAGGATGAGCAGCACGGCCTTCGTGCCGTTCTTCGCGATGTAGTCCTCGACCACCACCTGCATGCCAAGGCGCATGTGGTAGAGCGCGGCGCCCACGGCAAGGAGAATGAGCACGGCGTTGAATGGATCGGCCATGTAGGCGAGCGCGCCGTCATAGCCGCCGCGGACTGCGCCGATGAGCGTGATCAGGAAGAGCGGGACGAGGACGACAAGCGCGATGGCTGTGACGCGCTGGGCGATGAAGTGGCCGGCGCCGTGCTTTGCCGAGCCGAGGCCGCGGACCTTGCCGAGCGCCGTGCGCATGGTGGGCTGGGGCTTGCTCATGATGTGGTGCCCGTAATGTTGAGCGGGTCGACGCCCGGGACGAGGCCGGCCAGCAGCCAGATCGCAACAGCGAGGGCGGCGGCAAGCACGATGACAAGGCCGGCGGTGAAGCTGGCGAGTTTCGGATTGAAGCCCTTGCCTGCATCCATCACGAGGTGACGCAGGCCGTTGAGCAGGTGGTAGCAGACCGACAGCGTGAAACCGAAGAGGATGAGCTGGCCCCAGATCGAACCGATCAGGCCGGCGAGCGGTTCGTAGAGGTCAGGCCCGACGGCGGTGGCGAAGAGCCAGGCGATGACGAGGACGATGCCGATGTAATTGCCGACGCCCGTCACGCGGTGGAGGATGGAGGAGGCCATCGTGACATGCCATTTCCAGACCTGCACGTGCGGCGACATCGGCCGCTTGTCTGTCCAGCTGGACATTGCGAGGTTTTTCCTTTTCGCCCGACGCAAGCCTGATCGCGCCGCACCCGATGTTAGACCCGCCTCCGGTGCTGTCAACGCGGCGGGACGCGACGCTTTGGCCTTGGGGGAAAAGGCCTTATTGATCGTGCGATGCGGGTGACGATCATCGAAACGGGGCGGGCGCCGGGGCGGCTGAGCGAGGATTATCCGCGCTATCCGGACATGTTCGTGGCGTTGCTGGGGGCGGCGGATGCGGGGCTGTTCTTCGACGTGGTGCAGCTGGTCGATGGCGAGGCTCTGCCGGATCCGGTGGCCTGCGAGGCGGTGGTGATCACGGGGTCGCCGGCGGGGGTCTATGACCAGACGCCGTGGATGGACCCGTTGCGGGATTTCGTGCGCGGGGCTTTCCGCATGAAGACGCCGATGGTGGGCGTGTGTTTTGGCCACCAGATCATCGCCGATGCGATGGGCGGCGATGTCCGCAAGTCGGACAAGGGCTGGGGCGTGGGGCGGCATACGTATGAGGTGCTGGAACATTGCGCGTGGATGATCGGGGCGGGCGCGACGGTGTCGCTGGCGGTGAGCCATCAGGACCAGGTGATCACGCCGCCTGCGGGCGCGGTGACGCTGGCGCGGTCGGCGCATACGGATCATGCGATGCTTGTCTACGGAGATGCGCCGGTGATGAGCCTGCAGGGGCATCCGGAGTTCGGCGATGAGTTTGTTTCGGCGCTGTATGCGGCGCGGCGGGGAAAGTCGCTGAGCGAGGCTCAGGCGGATGAGGCGATTGCGTCGCTGGCGGAACGGCATGACAACGCGTTGGTGGGGCGGTGGATGGCGGCGTTTTTGCGGCGCGCGCGCTAGCTCTGCCTGAATAGCCGCATCGATGCGACCCAGCCTGCGACCTGGTAGATGCAGGCGAAGGCGAGAAGCGTGTCGAGCCACCAGCGTGTGCCCCAGACGGGCCAGAGCGGGAGCAGGGTGGCGATGGCGACCAACGCCGACGCGCCATCGAGATAGCGGTCGCCGAAGAGATAGCCGAGGCCGGTGCGTTCGCGCAGCACGTCGCGGCGGGTGACGCGGAAGGCGCCGTCTTCGAGACGGGGCGGGCCGAAGGTCTCCTGCAGCTTGTCGTAGTCGAGGATGCCGGTGAGCTCGCGCAGCTCGTTGGCGGTGGCGCTGCCCTGATCGACTGCTTCCCACGATGCGCCGGATCGCAGCCAGCGGATCACCACCGAAAACAGGATGGCGCACGCGGCGGCGAACTGGGGAAAGTCGGCGATGCTCATTGGGGGAATATAGGGGAGGCGCGCGGGAGTGGGGAGTGGGCAGTCGAGATTGGTGTCCGACGGTCGCAACGCCCGCGGACCACTACTGCCTACTGCCTACTGCCCACTCCCTGCTCCGCTCACCCCCGCTTCGGGATCGCCGCCCAGTAGTCGAAATCGAGGATGACCTCGGTGAGGTATTTGTTTTCGGCGTCCTTGTAGGGGAATTCCGCGCACGGCAGGTTCCTTGTGGCGACGAGGCGCAGGCGAAGCGCGCCGAGGCCATCGCCAAGGTCGGCCTTGTCGAGCACTTCCGACCAGGCAAACACTGTGTCGCCGGCGCCTAGCGGGTTGACGTGGCTGCCGGCGTTGATGGCGATGATCTCCGCCGCGTTGGCGAGGCCGTTGAAGGCGATCGAACGGGCGAGGGAAATGGCGACGCCACCATAGATCAGGCGGCGGCCGCGCGGCGTCTGCGCCTGTGCGTGCTGGTTGAAGTGCACCTTCGCGGTGTTCTGGTAGAGGCGCGTGGCGATCTGGTGCTCGGCTTCCTCCACGGTGACGCCGTCGATGTGGTCGATCTTCTCGCCGATCTCGTAGTCCTCGAAACCGAAGGGCGAGCCGGCGAGAATGAAGTTGTAGTCTTCGAGCGCGTAGGCGCGCTTCGGCAGGTCGCGCGGATCGACGGCTTTGGGAAGTTCGGGGACGACCGCTGCGGGCGCGGGCTTCGCATGGTCCTTCTTGTTGATCATCACCCAGCGGACATAGCTCAGGACTTCTGTGTCTTCCTGATTGTAGCCGTGCGTGCGGATGTAGACGACGCCGGTCTGGCCGCTGGAGTTCTCCTTGACGCCGATGACTTCGGAGACGGCGCGCAGCGTGTCGCCCGGATAGACCGGCGCGAGGAAGCGGCCGTCGGCATAGCCGAGGTTTGCAACCGCGTTGAGGGAGATGTCCGGCACGGTCTTGCCGAAGACGATGTGGAAGGCGAGCAGCGGATCGATCGGCGCGCCATCGAGGCCGATGTCCTGTGCGAAAGTGTCGGCGGAATAGAGCGCAAATCGCGAGCCCGTCAGGCCGGTGTAGATGGCGGCGTCGGCCTCGGTGATGGTGCGCGGGGTTGCGTGCACCAGCTCGTCGCCGACGACGAAATCCTCGAAGAAATTGCCGGGATCGGATTTGAGGGTCACTGAGCGGCCTCTCTCTGGGCGATGGCTTCGGCCACCGCGACCGTGCGCTTGGCCTGGGCGAGGTGCAACAGCTCGGTCATCCTGCCGTTCACTTTCAGGACGCCCTTGGCCGCGTTGGCGGGGTCGGCGAAGGCGGCGATGACGTCGCGGGCTTGTGCGACGGCGTCGGCGGCGGGGGCGAAGATGGTGTTGCAGGGTTCGACCTGCGTGGGATGAATCAGCGTCTTGCCGTCGAAGCCGAAGGCGCGGGCCTGTTTCGCCTCGGCGGCGAAGCCCTCGGCGTTGGCGATGTCGTTGTAGACGCCGTCGAACACCAGAATGTCGTAGGCGCGCGCGGCGGCGATGGCGAGCGTGTAGCAGGCGGCGAGGTTTTCGCGGCCCGGCATCGGCTCGGCGCGGAAATCCTTGATCAGGTCGTTGGAGCCCATGACGAAGCCGGCGAGGCGCGTGGTCTTCGCGGCGGCGGCGATCTCCTTGATGTTGAGGATGGCGAGCGGTGTCTCGATCATCACCCACAACTGAAGGCTGCGCGGGGCGCCGGCTTCGGAGATCGCTTCGTCGAGCCAGCGGATGTCATCGCCGCTGGTGACTTTGGGGGCGAGGATGCCGTCGGGATTGGCGTGGGCGGCGGCTTTCACATCAGCCTTGCCCCATTCCGTGTCCTGGCCGTTGATGCGGATGATGAGTTCGCGCGGGCCATAGCCGCCGGCCTTCACCACATTGCAGACGCGGTCGCGGGCTTCGATCTTGGCTTCCGGGGCGACGGCGTCCTCAAGGTCGAGGATCAGCGAGTCGGCGGGGAGGGTCTTGGCCTTCTCCATCGCGCGTTCGTTTGCGCCCGGCATGTAGAGAACGGACCGGCGGGGGCGGATGGCGGACATGGGGGCCTCGTCGCTTGAAGTCGGGGCTTGAAGTCGGGGAGGTGATGGCGGACGCAGCGCGCAAGATCAAGCTGGAGTGGAGACGCGGGTTGGGTAATGTCGTCGCGCGCAACCCTCATGCGCGAATGGACAGCTATGCCTCTTGTGCTCGTGATTTCGTCCTACGTCGCCGCCAGCCGGGTCGGCGGGGGCATAGCGCCCTACGTGCTGGGGCCGATGAAGGTCGATTCGGTTCATGTGCCCACCTGCCTGTTCGGGCGCCATCCCGGCTGGGGCGCTCCGGGCGGCAACATGGTTGCGCCCGAGACGATGGCCGCGATGCTGGATGGCGTGAAGGCGAACGGGCTGTATTCGCTGGTCGATGCGGTGGTGACGGGACATTTCTCGCATCCCGAGCAGGTGGCCGTGGCCGCGGATGCGATCGTCGGCGTGCGCGCGGCGCCGCGGAGCCGGGCGCACGACCATTCGCCTGAGCGGCCCGTCGTGATCGTTGACACGGTGATGGGGGACGTCGCGCCGGGTCTCTACATCAAGCCGGAGACGGAAGCGGCGCTGATGGCGGATCTTGTGCCGCTGGCCGATGTGCTGGCGCCGAACCTGTGGGAGTTCGGGCGGCTGACGGCGACGGACATGATCGACCTCGCGTCGGCGGAAGATGTCGCGCGGGTGGCGATGGCGCGGGGCGGGCGGTGGCTGATTTCGTCCGTGCCGTCGCCGCAGGGCATTGGCGTGCTGCATGTGGACGGTGGCGCCGCGATGCTGGCGGAGACGGCGCGCGTTGCGGGCAGGATTCCCAACGGGACGGGCGACATGCTGACGTTGCGCTTTGCCGGCGGGCTGGTGTCGGGATTGAGCGACGCGAACGCACTGGCTGATGCAACCGGCGCGACTCACGAGGTGATTGCGAAGACAGCGGAATGGCGGGGGCCTGAACTGAGTCTTGCAGCGTGCAGCGACAGGCTGGCGCAGCGGTTCGCGGCGCCGGTGCGATCAATCGGTTGACGGAACTCGCGGATAGACCGGGTTCACGGCCTTGTCCTCCGTGTCGAAGACGCCCTTGCCGGGCACGAAATTGATTTCGAGGCGGACGCCGTCGGGATCCTCGAACAGGATGGAATAATAGCCCGGCGCCCAGCCGTCCTCCTGCGGGGCGCGGATGATGGGGACGCCGAGCGATTTAATGAGCTCATGCGCGGCGTCGATGTCGTCGCGCGAGCGGGCGCGGAAGCAGACATGATGCAGGCCGACGCGGGTCTGCACGAAGCGCTCGCCTTCGTGCTCGGGGTCGGGCTTCGAGATCAGCACGCCGGTGCGGCCGCCGACGCAGTAGTATCCGTATTCGTTGTCGAGCACCTGCTTCAGGCCGAGGAAGGGCAGGAGCTTCATGTAGAATGCGCGCGCGACATCGTAACGGCCGGCGGTGATCTGGATGTGGGCGATGCCGTTGATGTCGATCATGGGTGCTCCTCGATGCCTCAATTCTGGCACAGGCGCACACTTGAAAATATAGCTCTTAGGGCTATATTGTGCTTTGGCGGGGTGGGGGCGCATGGCAGTCTACATGACGAAGACATTTGCGCGCTTCAGCCGCAAGGCAGGTCTGCCGTCTGATGTGTTGCTAGATGCAGCGGCGGAGGTTGTCGAAGGACGTTACGAGGCAGACCTTGGTGGCGGCGTGTTCAAGAAGCGTGTGGCGAGGACGGGCGCAGGCAAGTCGGGCGGGTTCCGGACGGTCTTGTTCTTTCGCCGGGGCTCATAAGTGTTCTTTGCGGACGGGTTTGCAAAGAATCAGAAGTCGAACCTGACGCAGAAGGAACTGGCTGCGTTGAAGAGGCTGGCTGAGGCGCTACTGCGACATTCGGCCGACGACCTGGCAGAAGCCGTCGCGATCGGCGAGTTGATCGAACTGGAGAGGCAGGATGGCGACCACGAAAACTGACGGAAAGCGTCCGACGAGCCGGATTCTCCGCAACGTCCATGAGACCGCGCGCGGTCTGCATCGCGCTGGCGTTATCGACAAGGCGACGATGCGGGAGTTCGATGCGTTGTG
Source organism: Alphaproteobacteria bacterium (assembly GCA_031419455.1). Lineage (GTDB taxonomy): Bacteria > Pseudomonadota > Alphaproteobacteria > Caulobacterales > Hyphomonadaceae > UBA7672. Next base: position 46,275 of record JANOKS010000024.1, on the reverse strand, counting down.
CCTGCCCGAGATTCCGCCGATGAGCCCTGCGGAGATCAAGGCGTTGCGCGAACGCGAGAAGGTATCGCAACCGGTGTTTGCTCACTATCTCAACGTGCGCAAGGATGCGGTGAGCCGATGGGAGCGCGGCGAGAAGAAGCCGGACGGGCCTTCCTTGAAGCTTCTCAGCATTGTGAAGGCCAAGGGACTCAAGGCGATCGCGTGACCAACATCGCAGGATTTGTCAGCGCCGGTTTCGAGCCCGTCCGGGCGGCGTTCGCGGCGAATTTCGCGGAGGGGCTGGAGCAGGGCGCGTGCTTTGCGGCCTATCTTGGTGATGAGCTGGTGGTGAACCTGCGGGGCGGGTTTGCGGATCGGGCGGGGACGGTGGCCTGGGATGAGACGACACTGTGTCCGGTCTATTCGGCGACCAAGCCGGTGGCGGCGCTGGTTATCGCGATGCTCGTGGAGCGCGGGCTGATTGATTACGACGCGCCGGTTGCGGATTACTGGCCCGAGTTTGGCGCGGCGGGAAAGCAGGACTGCACGGTGGGTGAAGCGCTGTCGCATCAAGCGGGCCTGCCGGGATTTCCCGAGCCCATCGATCCGGCGCTGTGGCTTGATCCGCCGGCCTTGTCGGCGGAGTTGGCGAAGCTTGCGCCGATGTGGGGCAGGGGCGAGGGGTCAGGCTACCATCCGCTGACATGGGGCTACATTGCCGGTGAGCTGGTGCGGCGCGTGTCGAAGCGCTCGCTGGGGACGATCCTGCGTGAGGATGTGTGTGGGCCGCTGGGAATCGATTTCTGGATCGGCCTGCCTACGATCGAGCACGGTCGTTGCGCGGAATTGCTGAAACCGAAGGCGGCGGCGCAGTTTCCGCACAAGAATGCGGAGACGCGGGCGGCGTTTCTGACGCCATGGGCGGCGGCGCCGCGTGGATCGGCGGCGTGGCGCATCGCCGAGATTCCGTCAGCCAACGGACATGCGACGGCGCCGGGTATGGCGCGGCTCTATTCGGCCTTCGCGCAGAAGGGCCGCATCGGTGAGACGCGTGTGATCGCGCCGGCGACGTGGGAGGAGCTGACGCGCGAGCGCGTGGCGGGCGAGGATCGCGTGCTGCCGGGACGCGTGGCGTTCGGCGCGGGTGTGATGCGCAACCTGCCGCTGATCTATGGACCGAACCCGGAGACACTGTGCCATTCGGGCTGGGGTGGATCGGGCGCGTTCGGCGATCCGGCGACAGGGCTCGCAGGCGCCTACATCATGAACCGGCAGGGGACGCACCTGCTGGAAGATGCGCGGCGGTCGCGGATCATCGATGCGCTGTATGGGTGTTTGTAGGGCGGTCACGGGACTATGGACATCCATTGCATGTCATTCCGGCCGAAGCCCGAAGGGCGCAGGGCCGGAACCCAGGAACGACACGCACCGGCGCTCGCCGCCCCTGGGTTCCGGCTCGCGCTGCGCGCGTCCGGAATGACACCGAGAATGGCGTTGGCGTCAGTTGCTCCGGATGAAGCTCGGCGCCTCGCCATGCTTCAGCACCACCGCCGTCAGGGGGCCGCCGAAGCAGGCGCCGGTGTCGACATTGATTCGGCGGAATTTGAGTTCCGGTTGATAGCTTACGGGCGTGTGGCCGTGGATGACAGTCAGGCCCTTCAGCTCGGGACGATCGGGCCAGCCATCATCGTTCATGAAGCGCTCGGACCGTGTCCAGAGATACGTTCGGTCCGGCTCGTTGGGAAATGAGGCTGGCTCGATACCTGCGTGAACAAAGACGAGTTTCTGATCGGTAGCTTGATGGATCACACGCAGGCGCCGCATCCAGTTGATGTGTTCGCGTGGAATCATCGAACGCCACGTCGTAGCCGAAGGCGTAACCCCGTTTGCATAACTCGCGACCGTCTCTTCGCCTCCTTGCGTCCACCATGACAGGTGACTTGCGTTGGGGTCGGCGTCATACGCATCCAGCATCATCTGCTCATGATTGCCCATCAGCGAGATGACCTCGATCGTCGTGCTGTCTGCGAACGTCGCCTCCAGCGCCATGACGCGCTCGATCGCGCCGCGGCTGTCGGGGCCGCGATCGACATAGTCGCCAAGATGGATGATGCGCGCGGGCAGCTTCTCGACAGCGATGCGCTCAAGGATGGCCTCGTGCAGGGCGCAGAGCTTCGCGGCTTCCCCGTGCACGTCGCCGATCGCGAAATAGACATGTCCGGCCATGGCCCGTCGTCCCTGACTGAGGTCAGGGATGATCCCGTTTTGGCGGTGCGGCAAGAGGCCGGATCAGGCGGGCCGGATCAGGCGTGGATGCTGGCCAGCTTGGCGAGGATGGCGAGGCCTTGCGGCCCCCCATCGCCGCGGACGTCGCGGGCGTGGAGAGCGACCAGCGCGGCAAGATGCGCCTTGGCCACCATCAGCATGCGCTCATCAAGCGGGTTCGCGCCCTTGCGCAGCGTCTCGATAAGGCTGCGGGAAATCTTGCCGAGCATGTCGTAACCGAACACGCCGGCGAGACCCGCCATGTCGTGCATTGGGGCGTAGATTGTCTCGAGCGCGAGTTTGCCCGGGGTGGCGGCGTTCACAGCCTGCTGCAGCGCATTGAGATGCGTCCGGGCCTGTTCGTACCACTCGAGGCGTGCGGCCTCCCATTCGGGCGACTGCATGGGATCTGTCGATGCGCTCATTGTCCTGCCTCAACCCTGGAAATCTGCCACGCCTGTCTGGCGCGCCGCCCCCGCGGCAACTTGGTGTGCAGGTGTAGATCACACGCAAGGTTTCTCACAGGTGAAGTACCGCGCCCGCATTTTCGACATGTCCGAAAAAGATCGGACACATGTCCCAGACGCGAAGCATCCGACCGAAGTCTTAAAACAGTCCTTAACGCGATGCCCTGCGCGCCACGCAAATGCTGGGGAATTCCGGTTAAGAGGCGGCGATTCTGACTGGCGCCGGACTTGCGATATTACCTGCGAATTCGCTCTTCGCGACTTCGCATGGCAAGTCACCTCAACTGATCCCCGCGGGACCATCCCGGCGGGGATCTTTCTTGTCAGTCTGCGGTCGGGACGGCGAGGCGCGGCTGGCGTCCGGCGAGCGTGAAGACGAGGACGCCGGTCCAGATCAGGCCGAAGGTGACGGCGTGGCCCGGCGTGAAGTCCTCGCCCATGGCGATGCCGATGAAGAGCTGAACGGTCGGTGCGATGAATTGCAGGACGCCGATGGTCGACATGCGAAGGCGTCGGGCGCCCATGGCGAACAGGATCAACGGCGTAGCGGTGAGCGGGCCGGCAAGCAGCAGCAGCGCGATGAATCCCGGCTCGCCCGAGCCGAAGGCGGCGACGCCCGGGGGCAGGAAGAAGACCAGGTAGGCGAGGGCGGGCAGGAAGAGCCAGAGCGCTTCGAGCCCGAAGCCGATGCGGCTGTCGACATTGGTGGTCTTGCGGATCGCGCCGTAGATGGCGAAGGACACCGCAAGCGACAGCGACACAAGCGGGAATTCGCCCACGACAAGGGTTTGATTGAGGACGCCCGCGGCGGCGATGCCGACGGCGAGGATCTGCAGCGGCCGGAAGCGCTCGCCGAAGAACAGGGCCGCGAACAGAAAGACGATCAGCGGATTGATGTAGTAGCCGAGGCTGCCTTCGAGCACGCGCTCGTTCGTGACGGCCCAGATGTAGATGGTCCAGTTCGCGGCGATGGCGATGCTGGATGCGAGAAGGGTGAACATCATGCGCGGGGCGCGGAAGACTCCGGCAAACTCGCCCCACTTGCCGGCGGCGATGACGAGGATCAGCGCGGTGGGGACGGACCAGACGATGCGGTGGGCGAGGATCACCAGCGGCGGCAGGTCGCCGAGGAACTGGAAATACAGCGGCAGGAAGCCCCACAGCCCATAGGCGGCCATGGCGGCGAACAGTCCCGCGCGTGTTTCGGCGTTGGTGGGCATGGCGGGTAGATAGGCGGGTTCGGTGCGGGGCGTAACCGGCGGACGAGCGATCATTTCTCAACCAGCCGGGAGATTTTCTCCTAGCGGTTCGGAGCGCGGCGCGTCGGCGGCCGGTCGGCGACGCCTTGGTGTCTTCGTGCCGGCTTTGTGTCTTTGTGTTTAGTTTTTGAAGAGAAACACGAAGACACAAAGGTGAGCACCAAGGACACGAAGCTGGTCGTTCGCTAGCTCCCAATCGCCTCTGCAAACACGCCGCGGTTGAGGAGCAGTTCGGCGCACTGGACGGCGCACATCGCGGCGCCGTTGCGCAGGTCGTCGGCGACGATCCACATGGCGAGGCCGTTCTCGACGGTGACGTCGTCGCGGACGCGGCAGACATAGGTCGCCCATTCGCCGACGGCGCCGATCGGGGTCTCGTAGCCGTCTTCCTCCTCGCGCCGGTCGATCAGGAGGATGCCAGGGGATTCGCGCAGGAGGGCGCGAGCGTCGGCCGCGGAGAGGGGCTGGGCGAGTTCGATGTGCACGGCTTCGCCGACGCTGACGAAGGTGGGCACGCGCACACAGGTGGCGACGATCTGGATGTCGTTGTCGATGATCTTCCGTGTCTCGTTGGACAGGCGCCATTCCTCTTCGGTGAAGCCATCGTCCATCACCTCGTCGACGGACGGGATGACGTTGAAGGCGATCTGTCGAGGGAACTCCTTCGGGTCGGGCGCCTGGTTGACATAGATGCCCTTGGTCTGGGTCCAGAGTTCGTCGATGGCGCGCTGGCCTTCGCCGGAGACGGACTGGTAGGTCGCGACCACCACGCGCACCACGCCGGCGGCGTCGTGCAGGGGCTTCAGCGTGCGCACCAGCTGGCAGGTGACGCCGTCGGGCACGGCGATGATGTTGCGGCGGGCGTAGAGCTCGATCGCGGCGGCGTTCACCTCAGGCACCATCAGCGGCACCTGCGGATCGTTGCGGAAGGCGCGGGAGGTGTCGATCACGATGCAGCCCGCGGCCGCGATGGCGTTGCCATACTTGCGCGCGGCGCTGTCGGCGGTGGCCATGAAGCAGACCTGGGTGTCGGAGAAGTCGTATTCGTCGACATCTTTCGCTTTCAGGGTGGCGTCGCCGAAGCTGATCTCGGCGCCCATCATCTTGCGCGAGGTGAGGGCGATGGTCTCGGCGGCGGGAAAACCGCGCTCGGCAAGAATGCTGAGTATCTCCCGGCCGACCATGCCGGAGGCTCCGAGGACTGCGACCTTGAGGGGCATGGGGTTCTTCCTGTAGGTCCAACATATGGGACGCACACTCATATGGGTGTTCGTCGTCTTCTGGTCACATTCGTGCGGTTTCTTTGCCGCAGTAGCCCGTCTGGCGAGCGGCGCGTATTGACCGCCTCGCTGATTGGCCGGGTCCAGTTGCCTCAAATCAGCCCGCAGGCCTAGTGGATGCGGAATCGATTCGTGCGGCTGCGCGCCCTCAGGAGTCCGAATGTCCGACCTTGCCACCCTCGTTCGCCGCTATGTCGAGCGGTACAATTCGAACGATGTCGATGGCATGCTGGAGTGCTGCGCCGACGATGTCGTGTTCGAGACCATCTCCAATCCGGGCGGGTCGATCCGGCTGAGCGGCAAGGACGAGATGCGCGAAGTGATCGAGGCGACGACGCGCGCCTTCCGCGAGCGCCGGCACGAAGTCGTGACCATACTGGTGGACGGCCAAAGGGCGGCCGCCGAGACGGTTTTCTCGGGCGTCGCGGCTGCAGAACTGGGCCAGCATGTGCGGTCGGGCGAACATGTCTCGATCCGCGGGGCGACGATGTTCGAGCAGCGCGACAACAAGCTGAGCCGGATTTGCGATTACAGCTGACGCTGCTGGCGGCTTTTCAGGCCCGGCAAATCAAGCAAGATGGACAGAATTGATGCGGGAGAGCGCATGGCGATCGGTATTTCTGCAAGGCTGACGGGGTGTCTCGTGGCGGGGGTCACGCTGGCATCGGCGTGCGCGTCGATGAGTGGCGATCCCGCGCTGCAAGCCTGGCGCAAGGTGAACCAGGCGGACAAGCGGTTCGCGGTCTTCGTCAGCGAGCCGGGGGTGCGGGAGGACACGCTCGCCACATTCCGGATGCGCTTTGTCTACATGCCGGGCGAGGTGAAGCATGAGGGGCGCGAGATGGCGTGGCAGGAATACAGCGCCATGACGGTCGATTGTGCGAAGAACACGGTGCGGGTCGGCCCGCGCACGCGCTATGCGGTGGATGGGGAGGCCTTCGCGTCTGACGACGACCAGACGTTTGGCGAGGTCCTGTGGGGCACGGCTGCCGACGACGCCGCCAAGTCGAAATGCAAGGGCGTGCTCTGGGTCGGCAACGTCACGTTCCCGGAAGGCCCGGGCTGGATGGACGAGGCGCGCGCGCACATCGCCAGCACAACACCGCCGAAGCGGCCGTAGTCAGCGCTCGCTCCACACGGCCATCTCGTTGCCGCCGGGTTCGCGGAAGTGGAAGCGGCGGCCGCCGGGAAAGGCGAAGACCGGCTTCACGATTTCGGCGCCGGCCATGGTCACGGCTGCCAGCGCGGCTTCGAGATCGTCCGTCTTGAGGATGACGAGGGGAGGGGCGGGCGCTTCGTCCGCGACCTGGAAGACGCCGCCGTCGAGACCGGCATTGGCGAAGGCCTGATAGCCGGGGCCGTAGTCCACAAACGTCCAGCCGAAAGCCTTTGCGAGAAACCCCTGCGTCGCGCCGATATTGCGGCTGGCGAGTTCGACGTAGTCGATCTTCAGGTGGGTCACGGCATGTCCCTTGTGCGCCTGGCTGTTTGCCAGAAGTTGCAGATGCGGGTCAGACATCCAGCGCGATAACCTACGTTAATTGTAGCCTTGCGCCATTCACGATAAGAGACTTCATCGTCGGCAACTGTATGGGCGCTGACGGCTGAGAGTGCGCTTGCTCCCGCTCGGATGTTTATCCACGGGAGCGCAAAATGCGCGGCTTTCCTAATGGCATCGTCGTTGCCGCCACTGTTGGTCTGTTGTTGATGCTCGCGGGGTTCTCCCTGCTTCCGGTATTGCTCAGGTAGGGCGCAAGCCAGCGCGCTGGCCGGGTGTTCCGCGCCAGTCGTGATCCTCACAACCTCAATCGCGCCAATTCGCATCATCTGACGAGGCGGCTTTGTGTGCGGCCGGAGCGGAACGAAGCGCTGTTTCAGCGCTTTGACCATGACCATCCCGGAGCCGCCATGTCATTCCACCAGCTCGATCCCACCATCCCCGTCACGGTTATCGGGAAGGGCGATGGCTATGCCGTCGCCGTCATCGATTATGGTCAGGAGCACAACCTGATCTGGGTGACCGCGCTCAACGACTCGGCGGAAATCTGGTGCGCGCCAAATCCGCTGGTGCGGATGAAGGGCAACTGGACGATGGGCCGCGAGCGGCCTGCGTCTGTGGCGCTGAAGGGCGCTGCGCCGGAGAAGGTCAGGGCCCAGACTGGGCAGATGGGATGATCTCCATGTGCATCCGAGCGATTCTATTGGTGTGACAGAGCGGCGTTGAAGAGAAACACAAAGACACCAAGCTTCCACGAAGGACACCAAGACGTAGATGCGTCTGATTTAGCGTCCGACGCGCTAGCGCACCTCAGGCAGCCGGCAGGGGCGCGTGGATGGTGAACTTCGTGCCTATCCTGCTCTCCGTCTGGAGCCTGCCGCCGATCTGCTTCATCATCATGCCGACGAGCGCCATGCCGTATCCCTGAGCCGCAGCATGGTCCGGCGGGAGACCGATCCCGTCATCCGCCACGCTGATCGTGATGCCGGCATCCGTGCGGCGAAGACTTATGCGAACCGATCCGTTGTCCCCATCTGGAAACGCGTGACGGAGCGCATTGACCACAAGCTCGCTGACCGCCAGCGCGATCGGATGGCCCAGGGCGAGCGGGACTTCGAGCGCCTCCGCATCGACGACGACATCGATATGGCCGTTGTCTCCCGCCATCGCCTGCAGCGATGCGCACATCTTGCAAAGCGTTGCGCCGAGATCGACCCGGTCGTGGCCCCGCGTCTCCTGCAAGGCGTCATGGATGCCGGCGACACTGCTGACGCGGGCAGCGGCAGCGCTCAGTGCAGCGCGCGCCGGGCCGCTCCGCTCGCGCTTTGCCTGAAGCCGCATCAGGCTGGCGACAAGCTGCAGGCTGTTCTTAATGCGGTGATCGCCTTCCCGGAGCATCACAAGATGGCGCGCCGCCTCGACTTCACAGTCCTTGAGCTGACCGCGCAGCTGTAAAACCTCCAGGCGCAGGTCCCGGATCGGCGCCCGCTTCAGGTCAACGCGACCATACGGACGACCGATCAACGTGCAATTCACGATGTCATTGGACATGACCTTTTTCTCCATCACCACGCATATTCTGCGCTCACGTGAGGGAAAGGTCGGTACGCTGATCGACTCAATCGAAAAGAGACCTGCATGCCGCGCAGAACGCGCGCAGAAGCGCCTAGTCAATGGCCAGGGCTGGTTCTTCGCCGAACAGGCGGCGGTATTCGCCGCTGACGGCTTCGTAGCATTCGCAGGCTGCGTTCTCGAGCCCGACGCGATCGACGATGGTGATCTTGCCGTGCTGGTAACGGATCACGCCGGCACGCTGCAGCGTGCTCGCTGCAATGCTCACCGTGGCGCGGCGGACGCCGAGCATGATGGCGATCAGATCCTGCGTGAGTGAAAGCTGGGCAAACCTGCTGCGGTCGTGTGCAGCCAGAAGCCATCGGGCGAGGCGCTGTTCCAGCGCATGATGCGCGTTGCAGGCGGCGGTCTGAGACACCTGGACCTGGAAAAGCAGAGCATAGCGCAGGAGAAGATCGCGGAGGACAGGCGCATTCTCGAACGCATCCAGCAGGCCGTCGGCCGACATGCGGTAAGCCCGTCCTTCCGTCTGGCACATGGTTTCGGCGTAGGCCGTCTTTCCGCCCAGCACGACCGTAAAGCCTGCGACGCCTTCCGAACCGATCAGCGCGATTTCAATCGGGTGTCCATCCGACAGGACATTCAGGGCGGAGATGAAACCTGTCTCGACGAAGTAGACCTGGTCGACGACATCGCCGTGGCGATGCAGCGTCTGGCCCAGGTCCATTGTGACGAGCGTCAGCCGGCTCGACATCATCGCCAGTTCCGCTGGCGGCAATGCGGAGAGAATTCGGTTTCGTATTGTGGTCTGGTCAATGAGTGGCACGATATCTCCGTCCCCTGTCATGGGCGGGAGCACGCTAATCTCTCAGGCGGCAATGCGCCGCTCAGGGACGACCGCTACATGCATAATGCGCCAATCGGGGGGGAGGCGCCATATGTTCGATGCCATACGCACGATTTAATTGATGCGGGGGCCAATTATCGCGCAACTTTATCTTCGGGCAACGCTGCGGACACCAGGTTTGTACGTTAGCGAACACATCTATACGCTAGTGGTCATAGCTCTGTACGCTGACAGCCAGACTTTGATCGACGTGTTCCAGCTCGCCGCGTGCGCGGCCCCGTACAGATGCGCGCGATCTCCAATGCTATGCGGCGCGGCGACTGGGAGGCATCGGTCTCTCACCGTCACGGGCGCCATCGTTCGCTCGGCTGTGGGCGATGGCGTTACTGTGACAGCCGGCAGGCGGGCTGCGCCTCAGAGGTGTTTCAGGATCGCATCCGCCATCTGGCGCGTGCTCATCGAACCACCGATGTCGGCGGTGCGGGCGCCGCCGTCGAGGGCCTTGCCGACAGCGGCGAAGATGCGGTCGGCGATGTCGGGGCGGTTGAGGCTCCACCGCATGGCCATTTCGAGCGACAGGATCGCCGCGATCGGGTTGGCGATGTTCTTGCCGGCGATGTCGGGCGCCGAGCCGTGCACGGGCTCGTAAAGGCTAGGAACGCCGGGATCGCCCAGCGCCGCCGAGGGCAGCATGCCGATCGAGCCGGTGAGCATTGCGGCTTCGTCGGACAGAATGTCGCCGAACAGGTTGTCGGCGAGCAGGACGTTGATGTCCTTGGGCGCTTTCACCAGGTGCATGGCGGCGGCGTCCGCCAGCATGTGATCGAGCTTCACGTCGCTGTACTGTTCAGCGTGCAGCTTCGTCACTTCCTCGCGCCAGAGCAGACCTGATTCCATGACGTTGGATTTCTCGCAGGAGAGCACGCCGGCGAATCTGCTCGTGCGGGTGCGGCCGCGGGCGAGTTCAAAGGCGCGGGCGGCGACGCGGCGGATTTCGCCGGTGGTGTAGCTTTGCGTGTCGATGCCGCGGCGTTCGCCATTGGGGAGCTGTTCGATGGTCTTGGGCTGGCCGAAATAGACGCCGGAGGTCAGCTCGCGGACGATCATGATGTCGAGGCCTTCGACCAGCTCGCGCTTGAGGGCCGACGCGCCGGCAAGGGCGGGGAAGCAGAAGGCGGGGCGCAGGTTGGCGTAGACATCGAGATTCTTGCGCATGGCGAGGAGGGCCGCCTCGGGGCGCTTGTCGCGCGGGACGCTGTCCCATTTGGGTCCGCCAACAGCGCCCATCAGGATCGCGTCGGCCTTGCGGGCGCTGGCCATCACCTCCTCGGTGAGGGGCGTGCCGAACTGGTCGTAGGAGACGCCGCCGAAGAATGCGGATTCGATCAGCAGGTCGGGCGCGACATGGACGGCGACGCGGCGGGCTTCCTCGGTGACTTCCGGGCCGATGCCGTCGCCGGGCAGGAGGAGAAGGGTTTGCGTGTTGCTCATGCCGGGCGTCTTAACAGAGGCGGCGCGAGAGGCAAACTTGCGGAGATGCGCGTGCAGCCTTACTCCCGCGGCATGAGCGATCTTGCGACATGGACCAGACGGCCGACGCCGGGCCTTGAACCGCTGGCGGGCAGGCTTGTGCGGCTCGAACCGCTTGATGCGGCGGACCACGGCGAGGCGCTGTTTGCGGCCGTCGGTGGCGCGGCCAATGCCGGCATCTGGGAGTGGATGCCCGTGGGGCCGTTTCCGGCGCGCGAGGATCTTCTCGGCTTTCTCGCCACGCAGCACGCGCAGGATGGCTGGCGCACCCTGGTGATCCGCGCAGTCTCAAGTGGCGACGTTCTCGGGATGTGCAGCTACATGCGCATCCGGGAGGCGCATGGCAGCGCCGAGATCGGCTGTGTCGCGTTCGGCCCGAAGCTGAAGCGCACGCCCGAGGCGACGGAAGCGCTCTATCTCATGGGGGCGCACGTCTTCGACCTCGGCTACCGGCGCTATGAGTGGAAGTGCAACAACGACAATCTCGCCTCGAAGCGCGCCGCCCAGCGATTCGGCTTCCGCTTCGAGGGCGTTTTCCGGAACGACATGGTGACCAAGGGCCGCTCGCGCGACACCGCCTGGTATGCGATCACCGATGCGGAATGGCCGCGTGTGAACGCCGCCCTTACGGGCTGGCTTGCGCCGTCCAACTTTGCGGCGGAGGATGGGGCACAGCTGCAGACGCTTGAGTCGTTCCGCAGCGCATGAGCGCAGGCCCAGGATGATCACAGGTCTCGATCACGTCCTCATCGTCTGTCCGTCCGTCGAAGATGGGGAGAATGTCTATTCGGCGCTGCTGGGGCGCGAGCCCGACTGGCGGTCAAACGATGCCGGCGGATCGGCCACGGTGATCTTCCAGCTCGAGAACACGGCGCTGGAAATCATGTCGCCGACAGGGGGCGGGCCGCTGGCGCGCCGGCTACACGCGATGATCGAGCAGGACGGTGTCGGGCTGAAGACGCTGGTCTTCCACAGCGATGATCTTGCGGACGACCGCGCTGCGTTCGACCGCCGCGGCCTGAAGCCGGACGAGATCGTGGCCAATGAGAGCGTCGATCCGCGTTCGGGGCGCGCGCGGTACTGGTCGCGGATGCGGCTGGACGACGCCACCACGCATGGCGTCCGCATCTTCTGCCTCAGCCGCAAGGCGCCGGACCCGCTGGTCTACAAGCCGCACAAGCCGGACATCGTCTCGGGGCTCGACCATGTGGTGATCAACACCGCCAACCCGGATCGCGCGGTTGCGCTCTATGGCGCGCGTCTTGGCCTGCGGCTGGCGCTCGACCGCTCGAATCCGGACTGGGACATGCGGCTGATGTTCTTCCGCATCGGGGGCATGACAGTGGAACTGGCGCACAAGATCTCGGCCGGGGTCGGCAACCAGCCGGACAAGCTGTGGGGGCTGTCGTGGAAGGTTCCCGACCTCGATGCCGCCCACGCTCGCCTGTCCTCGCAGGGCCTCACCGTGTCGCCGATCCGCGGCGGGCGCAGGCCGGGCACGAAGGTGTTCACCGTGAAGGACGGCACGATGGGCATTCCGACGCTGGTGATCGCGGAGTCTGCGCCGTAGGCGCAGCGGGGGAGTAGGGAATAGGCAGTAGGCAGTAGGCAGTGGTTCACTGGGGCGAACTACTCCCGACTGCCTATTCCCTACTGCCTCTTTCGCATGCGATACCCCACGCCATGAAAGCCTTCACGCAGCTCACCGGAACCGCAGCGCCGCTGCCGATCGCGAATGTCGATACCGACCAGATCATTCCCAAGCAGTTCCTCAAGACGGTGTCGCGCGAGGGGCTGGCGAAGGGGCTGTTCTATGATTTCAAGACGAAGGCGGACGGCTCGCCCAACCCGGATTTCGTGCTGAACAAGCCGGCCTACGCCAAGGCCTCGATCCTGGTCGCCAAGGAGAATTTCGGCTGCGGCTCTTCGCGCGAGCACGCGCCGTGGGCGTTGCTGGATCAGGGGCTGAGCGTCGTGATCGCGCCGAGTTTTGCCGACATTTTCTACAACAACTGTTTCAAGAACGGGCTGCTGCCGGTCGTATTGCCGCGTGAGGTCGTGGACAGCCTGATGGAACAGGCGGGCGGGCCGAACCACATGTTCAACATAGACCTCGCCGCCCAGACCGTGACCGCGCCGGATGGCAAGCTGCACCGTTTCGACATCGACCAGGGCCGCAAGGCCAGCCTGCTCGCAGGGCTCGACGAGATCGGCGAGACACTGCAGCATGCGGGCGATATTTCGCGTTTTGAAGACCAGCGTAGACTGTCCCAGCCATGGCTCGCCTGATCCATCTTCTCCCGATTGCAATTCTCGCGCTCGCGGCGTGCGGGGGTGAATCTGCCGTCAAGGGGAACGAAGACGCGACCGTAAATCCGGCCGCTGCAGCGATCGATCCGAAGGTCGCCGCCGAGATGGAGAAGCTGAAGAAGGTGGCTGACGAACTCGCCGCCCAGAAGCCGGCGTTCGATGAGGCGAAGGCTGCCCTCGATGAGATCAGGCTCGACGCGCTTGCCGATGCTGGCAACGCCCACGCCCAGCATGAGCGTGCGGTGCGCCGTCTCGCGTCCGAGGACTACATGCTCCAGCAGGGCGGGTTCGAGGACATGGAGGCGGCGTCCGAAGCGGGCCTGCCCGAGGCGCAATTATGGGTCGGCCAGCGCATGGCGTTCGGCAAGGAGGGCTACAAGCTGCAGCCTTCGTCGGGCCTCAAGCTGATGGAGAAGGCGGCGGCGGCAGGCAATCTCGACGCCATCCTCGCGGTTGCCGGCATGTATGCGCAGGACGCCTACATGTCCGACAAGAAGAAGGCCCGCGAGTGGTACCAGCGCGGCGCCGACAAGGGCTCGGACGAGGCCAAGGACTGGCTCGATACGCTGGACGCGGAGAGCGACAGCTAGCGGGGCTCGTCATCATCCACATGCAGCGCGTGCAGGACGCGGTGGAAGACCGGGGCGAGGATGATGCCTGAGACCAGCACCAGGATCAGCCCGCAGGCTAACGCATAGACGCCCGCGAAGAGCTTGCCGGCTTCGGTGTGCAGCGGCGGATCGACGGGGCCCATGCCGCCCAGCAGCATCGCGGAATTCAGGAAGGCGTCGATGGCGGGCATGCCCTCGGTCGCCTGATAGCCCCACATGCCGACGCCGAGCGCGGCCGCGACCAGCGCCAGCGCAACGGCGATGTTGGCCAGCAGCCTTCCCGCAAATCGTGCAGGCGAAGCCAGCGGCTTGTCCTTGGAATCGAAATTGAACAGCGCCATCAAAGCCCTCCGCGATCCGGCAGGCGGAGCTTAGCCGCCTGCCAGCCGTGGAGGAACCGCTGTTATTGCGTGGCGGCTGCGGCGGGGGCGTGTCCCCCGCTCGTTATGGGAGATTGCGTGAGTTCAGGACGGAATGAGCGAACCGTGGCCGGGATGCCGACCTCGAACGGCGTCGCATCCGACCAGAAGCGCCGCGCGAACTTGGTCGCATCGACATGGTAAGGTCGGTTCCAGGTGAAGCGCATTTCGATGAGTTCGCGCATCATCGGCGCAAACACGCCCAGCGCGCGAAGCATCAGGGTCGGCATCGCCATCAGTTTCAGCTTCACGCCAGCGGCGTCCGCGCCGATCTGCAGCATGGCGCGGGGCGATTTCGCTTGCGCGCAGGGCACATGCCAGACCTGATTGAAGGCGTCATCCGGCGCATCGAGCAGGGTGACGGCGGCGCGGCCGATGTCCGGCACATAGGCGAAGGCGTGTGGCATGTCCGGCGACATCAGCACCTGTGCGGCCTTGCCTTGTGCGATCCGCGCGAGGCCGGAGTCGCCCATGTGCGAGTTGCGCACGCCGGGTCCGTAGAAGTCCGGCGCGCGCAGCGTCGCCCAGCGCACCCGGCCTTCGCGCGCCGCCTGCTGCCACATACGCGTGACCTCGGCGCGGACGGCTGGCTTCCGGCCATAGGTGGTGAGGGGCAGGTCCTCGTGCAGCGCTGCGTCCTGCGGCCCGTACATATACATGTTGTCGATGAACACGACCCGCGCGTTCGCGGCCTCCGCGGCGGCGATCAGGGCGGCGAAGGCCTTCGGCCATGCGGCGCGCCAGACAGTGGACCGGTACTCAAAGCCGATGGCGATGACGGCTTGCGCGGCGCCGGACATGGCGCGCTTCACGTCGTCCGGCTTGAGAACATCGCACGCCATGAAATCGACGCCGGCGGGGAGGTAGGCGGGCCGCCTGCGCTGGACGACGCGCACGGGCGTTCCGCGCGACCGGAGCGCTTCGACCGTTGCGGCGCCTGTAGGGCCGTAACCAAACACGGTGACCAGGTTTTCTTCGCGCGCCATTGCCGTCTCCTTCTCTGTTGACAGGAATGTACGTCACGGGAGACCATATCAGAAATGCATAGTTTGTATTGATGATATGCGCGAAGTGAATTTATCTGCCATCGACCTCAACCTGCTTCCGGCGCTTGAGGCGCTGCTGAAGCGGCGCAATGTCAGCCACGCTGCACGGGACGTCGGACTCAGCCAGCCGGCCATGAGCCGGGCCCTGGCGCGGCTGCGAGACGTGCTGGGCGATGTGTTGCTCGTGCGCGCGCCCGGGGGTGGCTATGTGCTGAGCGCGCGGGCGGAGGCGTTGTCAGCCCGACTTCCGGGCATGCTCGACGACGTGAAGGGCGTGTTCCGCGAGCCGGTGTTCGACCCGGCCATGGTCGAGCGAACAATCCGGATCGCAGGCCTCGACATGCACGGCATCATGCTGGCGCCAGCCCTGATGCAGCGTCTCGCCCGGGAAGCGCCGGGCATCAGCATCCGCATCGAGGGCTATGGTCCCGATCTGATACAGCGCATGGAAACCGGGCGGCTGGATCTGGCTTTCGCGACATCGACGACGCCGCTGCCGCCGGGATCGCGCAGTGAAAGCTGCGCGAACGACCGCCTCGCCCTGGTGATGCGCAAGGGCCATCCGCTGGCGAAGCGCAAGTGGACGATCGCGGACTATGGCCGCGTCGATCACGTCGCCATCTCCATCCTGGGCGATCCGGGGTCGGAGTTGGACGCGCAACTGGCAAAGGCGGGTGTGCAGCGGCGGATCGCGCTGGTGACCCCGCAATTCATCGCGGCGCTCGCGGCGGTTGGCGGGACCGACATGGTCTCGACCCTCTCCCATGTCTTTGCGCGGCGGTTTGCGGAGACTTTCGGGCTGATTCTCAAGGAGCCGCCGCTACCGGCGCTCGATCTCGACCTGACGCTGGTCTGGACCAGCGTCCGCGCCACCGATCCCGTCCTGGCTTGGGTGCGAGGCGTGATTGCCGAGACGGCGAAGGCAACGATGGATATCGCCGCCGGTGCTTGATGCAGGCATCCCGCGCCCGAAGGCCAGCGATCGATGAAATTTCACCGGCCTTCGCGGCCCGCCATCAACCATTGCGCGGTATCGTTCAATCATGTCCCGCGGTGCTCGCGACACTCCGGGACGCACGCGTGAACCTGAATGGAAGTTCAGGAAGCGCGGCACGGAAGCCACACCGCTTCCGAACATTCTGTTGAACTGCGCCATCGCTCCGCATGCTGACTGAATGCGGGTTCATTCTGATGGCGGCGCGCCCCATCTCAGTGCCTGAAACGCAATGCTTTGCCGCAATCGCGTCCTGCTTATGCCTGTGTTGCATGGCCTGATGTTCGCATCGGAACTGCAACACGGTCCGTACATTCAATTTGAAGCCCCAGCGAAGAAGGGCAGGCTGATATGACCACTCACGCATCCCTCTCGAAAGCCGAGGCCGTCAGCGCCTACTGGTATCCCCAGCAGCATCGCCATTACTGGCTGGCCGATGTGATCGTGCATGTGGTCGGCATCGCGCTCGCGGTTGGAGGCTGCATCCTCCTCGTTGCCACCGCCGCGGCGTCGGGCAGCGTCAAGGCGACGGCGGCGCTGGTGATCTATTCGGCGGGCCTGCTGGCCATGCTGGGCGCATCGGCGCTGTGCAATTCCAACACGAACCAGAAACTGGCGCACATTTTCGAACGGCTCGACCTGTCGGGCATCTTCATCATGATCGCAGCGTCCTACACGCCGTTCATGCTGGCGAAGCTTGATGGCCCGCTCGCGTGGGGAGTCCTCGCGCTGGTCTGGCTGGTCGCGCTGGTCGGCGTCGCGATGAGCCTGCTGGCCCGCTGGCATGCACCGAAACTCTACATCGCCATGTACCTGACGCTGGGCTGGGCTGTGCTGACCGTCATGGACCAGCTGATCCACAACCTCTCGCCGCTGGGCCTCGGCCTGCTGGCGGCCGGTGGCGTGCTCTACACGGTGGGCGTGGTGTTCCATATCAACAAGAAGCTGCCGTTCAACTCGGCCATCTGGCATGGCTTCGTCATTGCGGCGGCGACCTGTCATTTCGCGGCGATCTATCTGGATGTGGCGGCGGCGGGCGTGGTCTGAGACTGCTAGTCTGCCGCCAGGATCACTGACCGAACGGTCGGGTAGATCTGGGTTTCCCACTTACGTCCCGAGAACACGCCGTAATGGCCGACGCCGGGTTGCAGGTGGTGGGAGCGGAGGTGTGGCCGCAGTTTCGGCGTGAGTTCGTGGGCGGCCGCGGTCTGGCCGACGGCGCAGATGTCATCGCGCTCGCCTTCCACAGTCAGCAGCGCCGTGCGTGTAATCTTCGCGCAGTCGACCGGTTCGCCGTGATGCTTGAGGCGGCCGAGCGGCAGGCGCATTTCCTGGAACACCCAGGCGACGGTCTCGAGATAGAATTCCTCGGTGAGGTCGAGAACAGCAAAATACTCGTCGTAGAACGTCTTGATCTTCTCGGCCTCGTCCGCCTCGCCCTCGACCAGATGCCGGTAGAGCGTCTTGTGCGCATCCATGTGGCGCTCGGGGTTCATCGACATGAAGGCTGCGAGCTGCATGAAACCGGGATAGACGCGGCGGCCCCAGGCCGGCAGCGGGAAGGGGACGCTGGAGATCAGGTTGTTGCGGAACCACTCGATCGGGTGGTCGGTCGCCAGCTTGTTCACGGCGGTCGGATTGATGCGGCAGTCGATGGGGCCGGCCATCAGAGTGAGCGAGCGCGGCTCGCACGGATGCTTCTGCGCGGCCATCACGGCGGTGGCGACCATGGCCTGCACACAGGGCTGGCACACGGCGACGACATGCGCGCCGGGACCAAGATGCTCCAGCATGCGGATGAGGTAGTCGACGTATTCCTCGAAACCGAAGCGGCCCTGCACGAGCGGGACTTCGCGCGCGTTCTTCCAGTCGGTGATGTAAACGTCGTGGTCCTGCAGCATGGTCTTCACCGTGTTGCGCAGGAGGGTGGCGAAGTGGCCGGAGAGGGGAGCGACGATCAGCACTTTGGGCTGGGGGGCGTCGATGTCCTTCCGGAAATGGAGCATGCGGCCAAACGGGAGATCGAGCGCGGTCTCCTCGACCACAAGGGCTTCACGGTTTTCGACCTGTACCGACGTGATGCCGAACGGCTGCGAGACGTGCGTCAGCTTGGCGCGTGTCGCCATTTCGAGGGCGGCCATAAGCTGGCGGACATAAGGGCTGTCGGCAGAGCCGTTGAGCGAAGACCGCATCTGCAGGGCAGCGAGTGCTGCGGCGCGAAATGGCGCCGAAGCCTGCATCTGGGCCTCGTAAATGTGGTACCACATATCCCGGCGCGCTCTATTCTTAGGCAGTTGCGTAATCGGACCCGCTTCCGTACCGAAGCCTAGTTCCGTGCATACCGCACTGCGACATACCATTGCATATAGTGATTAAGGGCAAGGAAAACGCCGTCATGGCAGGCGCTAAGCTGACGATTTCGAGCAGGAACTACTCCTCCTGGTCGCTCCGCGCCTGGCTTTTCTGCCAGCTGGCCGAACTCGACGTCGAGGTCGAGAGCGTGCCGATGGACGATCCAGGCGCCCGGGCGGAGCTTCTCCTCCTAAGCCCCACCGTGATGACGCCGCGGCTCGACCATAACGGGTCGAGCATCTGGGACACATTTGCGATCGCCGAGTATCTTGAGGAGGAATTCCCGAAGAAGGGTCTGCTGCCGCTGGAGAAGGCGCCGCGCAGCCATGCCCGGTCGATCATCGGCGAGATGCATGGTGGGTTCTACAACATGCGCTCGGCGCTACCGATGAACATTCGCGCGCGCTATCCGGGCTTCCGCGTCTTCACGGGCGCCAAGGGCGACATCCGCCGTGTGCTGACGATCTGGGGCGAGTGCCTCGACCAGTATGGCGGTCCTTATCTCTTCGGGAAGACGCCGACACTGGCGGACGCGATGTACGCGCCCGTGTGCTCGCGCTTCGTCACCTATGACGTGCCGCTCGACGGCAAGGCGGCCGCGTACCGCGACCGCATGATGGACTGGAAGCCGATGAAGGCATGGATCGCGGACGCGAAGGCCGAGCCGGTCGAGATTGAAGAACTGGACATCGAGTTCTGAGATCGACCGCGACGCTTGTTCCGCTCGCGAAGCGGCGGATGCTACAACCCCGACCTCGCCAGACCCGGCAGAAAGTTGATCAGCTTTTCGGCGAGGTCCGTGCGGCTCAGGGGCTTTGGCGTCCAGTCGGTCATACCCATCGATAGAAGGCGACCGACCTGGTCGCGGTGGGCCTCGTCGATGAGGCCGATTATCGGAATATCGGCCCACGGCGTCTGGCTGCGGCGCACCCAGCGGATCACGTCGGCGCCGGACATGATCGGCAGGTCAATGCCGAGCAGGATCACGTCGAACGAGCGCAGCGTGAGCAGGTCGATGGCGGACTGGCCGTCCTCGACCTCGATGACGGACACGGTCGGGCTCGCGAGCAGCACACGCAGCACGCGGCGATGGTAGGGATCTGCCTCGGCCACCAGTATATGCGGCGTGTCGTGCGGGTCCTGTGGGACGGGCGCGCGTTGTGTCTGAGTGCGTGGGCGCAGGTTGCCGATCCGGCCGAAGGCATCGAATGGCGCCGCGTCCGCGGCGGCGTCCGCGGCCGCGGCCGCGTCCAGCGCTCCGGCGTCGCCCTGGAGCCAGTCGCCCGGCCGAGCATGTTTAGAACGCATGTTTCACCCATCGCGTCCCGACGTCCCTCGTCGTGTGTCGTTTGTCGCTGCGTCGGGCTAAGGGGGCATGAGCGGGGCGCGTCGAACTGAGACCGCTGCGCTAACCATCAAGGCGTTGGAAACGGAAAAAGCCCCGGCAGATCAATGCCGGGGCTTTGCTTCGTCGTTAGCCGGAACGATTAAGGATGCGTCATCTTCCAGACAGCGGCCTGGCGGCCGACGATATCGACCAGATTGCCCATCGCGACGTTGGCGTCGTTGAGGTGAAGACCCCAGCCCGGGTCAGGCTTGCCCTGCGCTATCACATCGGTGAGCGGATCATCCGTGCGCGGATCGCCGGGGTTCGCGTTGATATGGACTTCGAGATAGTGGTGGTTGTTCTTGCGCACGCACTTGGCGGTGACGAGGCCGGGGGTCGCGGTGAAAGGCGTCGAGACATCCTTGCCGTCGACGAATTTCCGGCCGGCGTCGCGGCCGAAGACGGTCCAGAAGGATCTGGGATCGTTTGCCTTGCCGCCGGCGAGCGCCGCAGGGTTGGTGCACACCGCTTCAGTCTCGCCGCGATTGATGCCGAAAGAGGCGGTGTCGCTGGGGGGCACTGTGTCGCGGTAGGTTGAGAACGAGATCACGCAGCCGGTCTGGCTTGGCGACTTGCAGACGGGGATGTTCTTGAACGTGCCGCCGACGTCGGCGTTTTTCGGGACCTGGATGGTCGAGCCCATGATGATCGCGGAGACGAGCTTCGCCTGATCCGGCTTGCCGTCGATCTTCGAGGCAAGGAGCCGGGTGATCTGGCCCGAGCCCTGGGAGTGGCCGAGAATGACCACGCCGCGGCCCTTGTTCTCGTTGGCAAGATACCAGGCCCAGGCGTCGTCGACGTCAGCAGCGGCGTCCGCAGGCGTGCCACGCGTCGGCACTTCGCCACCGCCTGACATCCGCGCGCGCAGGGCGCCGAGCGAGAACTGCCGGTACATCGGCGCGAAGATGCGGCACTGCGAGCCGAAGCGCGCAAGTTGCGCCTTCACGACGTTGAGCTCCTCTTCACCCGGAACGAGGTCCGACTGCGTGAAGGGATCGAGTGACACGGTGGGGTAGACGTAGAAACAGTCGATCGGGGCATTGGGATTGGCCGCGAATGTCTCGATCGTGGTCGAGCCGTCTGCGTTGATGACGGTCGTATCAAGGTTCACGTCGCAGGCGTTGTTCGCCTTGCCCGGCTTGCAGAGCCAGTGGGCGGCGACAGCGTAATCGGTGCGCGAGGCGGAGCCCGCTGGCGCCGTCGATACAGGCGTTGGCGCCGGTGCTGCGACGGCGGGCGGATTGGGCGTCTGCGGGAGCAGGGCCGCTGACAGGGTCGGCGCCACGGGTATCTGCGGCGCGCTGCGGGAGTAATCGCCGCCGAAATAGGTGCAGCCCGCGGTCAGCAGTGCTGTGGCAAGGGCGATGGCGCTCGTGCCGAGGATGGCTTTCATGTCTCTCTCCCGATTGCCGTCGATGCGGCGCTGCCTGATCTAGCTTTTCCGGCCAGTCTGCCAATGCGGGGGAAAGCTTGTCCAGCGGGCGGGCGTCACGCTGCGGTGACTATTGGCCCTCGCAGCGGGCCGATTGCGAGATGGTGACGGCGCGGGCGCTGGCGTGATTTTCGCTTACCACGTGTGCGGCGAAGGTTCGCGTGTCGGTCGAGGCGAAGAGGTCCTCAAGGGGCGCAGCCTGGCCATCGATCGTGAAGACGTCGATGTGGGCGCCCTTGATCGCGCCGCCGCGGTCGCCGGCGAACAGGTAGCCGTCATGGACATAGTCGCGGCCATTGTAGCGGAAAGCCCGGCCGCGAAGTTCGGGCACATAGACGACGCTCTGGATCGGGATGGTCGCAGGATCGACGGCGATGGTGCGGAAGGGGACGAGGGGATGGCTGCGTGATCCGCAACCGAGCGCGTGATTGACCTTCATGAAGCGCGCGCGGCGCGTGGCGTTCTTGACGCCATCGGAGAGCGAGCCAAGCCATTGGTCGCAATTGGCCTGCTCGGGTCCATTGGCGTCGACATAGACATAGGCGGTGGTGGTCTCGCCTGTGCGGATGGAGACCGAGCCCTGCAGCGCCGACTCGCACCAGTCGCGGTGCGAGAGCGGCGGCGAGACCGGATCGCCATTGCGGCCGATGAGCGGGAAGGCGGCGGAGATTTCCGCAGGCGCGGGCGTGATTTCCGGCGTGTGATAATGGGTCGCCCACAGGCGCAGGTCAGGGCCGAGCGCTTCTTCGTCAGGCGCGGCGAGCGAGAAGGCGAGGGCGCGCTCATAAGGCGACAGGATCGGCGACAAGCGGGAGGCGTCGCCCATCACCACAGGCACGCTGCCCGGCACGGCGGCGGTGGCGCACGCGGTGAGGCCGAACACGATCGACAGGCTGAAGCGGCGCAGTTTCGACAGGTTGGCGCGCAGCGGCGGCTCGCGCACGACAGGCGCCGGCGTGGTCGCGGCCGGGCCGTCGAGCCCGCTGGCGACGGGTTCGGACTTGAGGCCGAGTATGTCGGACAGGTCCTTCATCGTATGAGCGAAGCGGCCAGAGCTGTTACTGAACCGTTAGCGGCCTCAGATGCTGCTGGACCGCTTCCGTTTGCGGCCGGGCCGGTCGGAGTCCTTGCAGACCTCGTCGCCGGCGTCGTGCAGGGCGACCGCCATCGGGTGGTCCTTCGCGATGACATAGGCCTCGAATGTGCCGCGGGCGTTGGAGCGGACGAGTTCGGGCAGGGGATCGACGGTCGCGTCCTCGACGAACATGTCGATATGGTTGCCCTCGATCGCGCCGCCCGTGTCGGAGCCGATCAGGTAGCCGTCATGGGAGTAGAATTCGCCATTGGCCCAGAACTGCTTGCCGCGCAGCTCGGGCACGAAGAACACCGTGCCCATCTTGAAACGGTCGCGGTCGATCGCGACAGTGCGGAACGGCATCAGCGGAATGGCGCGGACGTCGCACGCCTGCGGGTGATGGAAGGGCGCAAAGCGGGCGCGGCGCGTGGCGGACTTGATGCGCTCGGACAGCTCGCCGAAATAGCGGTCGCAGACGACCTGCTCTGGGCCGGCGCTGTCGACGAACATGTAGGCCGTCGGCTCGTCCTTGCCGTTGTCGACCCAGACCGAGCCCTGCATCGCGGCGTCGCACCAGTCTTCGGTGGAGAGCGGAGGAGAAACGGCGTTGCCTTTCCTGTCGAGCAGCGGCTTGGCGGCGACGCTGGTCCAGGACGGGCGCACAGTGGGCATGTGATAGTAGGTCGCCCACAGCTTCATCTTCTTCTTCGCAGGGAGCGCCGCTTCCTCGGGCGCATCGAGCATGAAGTTGAGGGCCTGCTGGGTCGGGTGCATGGGCGCGCGGCCGAGCGTGATATCGACCTCGGTGGCGGCGAATGCTGTGCGGAGCGGAGGTCCCAGGAAAATCGCTGCAGCAGCAACGACCAGAACGAGGGCAAGGAGCAGTTTCTTCATGGGTCTCCCGCTGCCGTTCCGCCCCCCGGCAGAAGCCCCTGAAGTAGGGCGAGATCATGGCAGTTTCGCCTAGCTGGTGCAATCCGCCGCAGCGGTGTTAACCTTCGGGCGCGTGGTCGCGTTAACCTATTGCCCGATCGGTGGCGGCTGACGCGGCGTGGCGGGCAAATCAGGATCATGATGCGCCCAATCCGGCGCGGAGTCTGTCCAGATGCTGAGTGATGGACGTGCGATCGATGTGTCGTCGAGCGTGCCTGCGCGAATGATCACAAGTTCGGGACGCGACTCGGCAGCGCTCGTGACGGGCGTGCCGCACGTGGAGCAGAAGCCGCGCGTCATGCGATTGCCCGAGTCTGCAAGCGAAACGAATTGCGAGAGCGGGCCGGTTATTGTGAGAGCGGCGACCGGGAAGACGAGGTTCACGGTGGCGAAGCCTGACGCCCAATACTGGCAGTCGCGACACCAGCACTGGCGAATGACGATGGGCTGGGCGCTGAGGTTGTAACGCACGGCCTTGCAGAGACAGCCGCCGGTGATGGAGAGTCGCGCGTCCGTCATGCAGGGACTTTCTTGCGTGGACGTCCGCCACGTTTGCCGTTCTTGCGCGCCGCCGCCGCCTTGGCCTTGGTGCGGGCCTGTCCGCCAGACTTGCCCATCAGGCTTGCCATCCAGATTTTCGTGCCGAAGACGCCCTGAAGCAGGGCGGGGACGTAGAGGTCTTCATCCACCTGGGGCCAGTGAAGGCCAGTGCCAGCGCCCAAAATCTCGATGTTGGAAAGAACGGATGGCGGCGCATCCTTCAGGCGTTCGGAGAATGCCGGCGGAAAGGAGAACTCGGCGCCGTTCGCCAAACCCACCACGATTTGATCGCGGCGCTTGTCATAACGCGCGGAAACTGCCCAGAGCATCTTTGCATGCTCTTGTCTGCCCCGCTCACGCGCCGCGCGGATGTCTTCGTCAGTGAGGTCCATGGATGGTCTCCCAGTTCTCACACGCTTTCTGCACCGTCGTCGCGAGCACGCTGGCGATCATTCTCAACCGAGCGGCGGGCATGCCGCGATCTATTCTCAGCGTCGGCGGCCCGTCGGGACAGTTCAGCCAGAACTCAGCCTCGACCCGTCCGGAGTGAAAACATGCACATGCGCCGGCCGGTGATCGTTCGAGTGTATCATCACCCGCATTCCATCGATCCGCATGATCGTCGGCATGCTGTGTCCCCCAACCGACATCAGCTTAAACCCAAGCGCTTGGGTTTTCAAGACGTCAGCTGGTTAGAACTCCCGCAATCGCCGCTTTCGCCGCGAGGACGGGGCTCATCAGGTGGGTGCGGCCGCCGCGGCCCTGACGGCCTTCAAAATTGCGGTTCGAGGTTGAGGCGCAGCGCTCGCCGGGTCTGAGGATGTCGGGGTTCATGCCAAGGCACATCGAGCAGCCGGGCTCACGCCATTCAAATCCGGCGTCGATGAAGACCTTGTCGAGGCCTTCCTCCTCCGCCTGTGCGCGGATGAGGCCGGAGCCGGGGACGACCATGGCGCGCACGCCGTCGGCCACGTGGCGGCCTTTCGCGATGTCGGCCGCGGCGCGCAGGTCTTCGATGCGGGAATTGGTGCATGAGCCGATGAAGACGCGATCAACTTTCAGTCCTTCGAGCTTCTGTCCGGGTTCGAGGCCCATATAGGCAAGGGCGCGCTCCGCTGCTTCGCGCTTCACCGGGTCGCTGATCTGCGCGGGGATGGGCGTGGTCGCCGTGATGGGCGCGGCCTGTTCCGGGCTGGTGCCCCACGTGATGGTCGGCGCGACGTCTTCAGCAGCGATGTCGATGATGGCGTCCCAGTGCGCGCCGTCATCGGAGGCGAGCGTCTTCCAGTGCTGGAGCGCGACTTCCCATTGCCCGCCTTTCGGGGCGGCGGGGCGGCCCTTGATGTAATCGAAGGTCTTCTCGTCGGGAGCAACAAGTCCGGCGCGGGCGCCGCCTTCGATCGAGAGATTGCAGAGGGTCATCCGGCCTTCCATCGACATCGAGCGGATGGCCGAGCCTGTGTACTCGATGACGTGGCCAGCGCCGCCATTCGTGCCGATGATGGCGATCAGGTGAAGCGCGAGATCCTTCGCGCCGACGCCGGGGCGGAATTCGCCTTCGACGCGGACGGTCATGTTCTTCATTTTTCGCGCACGCAGGGTCTGGGTTGCGAGGACGTGTTCGACCTCGCTGGTGCCGATGCCGTGGGCGAGGGCGCCGAACGCCCCGTGCGTGGAGGTGTGGCTGTCGCCGCAGACGATGGTGAGGCCAGGCTGGGTGCGGCCCTGTTCGGGGCCTACGACGTGGACGATGCCGTTCCGGATGTCGCCCATCGGAAAGAACTGGATGCCGTGTTCCACCACATTGCGGGCCAGCGTTTCTAGCTGTTCGCGCGCTTCTGCGTCTTTCACGCCTGCCATGCCGAGGGTCTGGCCCTCGGTCGGCGTGTTGTGGTCGGCGACGGCGAGGGTGAGGTCGGGCCGGCGCACGCGGCGGCCGCTTGCCTTTAGCCCCGCAAATGCCTGGGGCGTGGTGACCTCGTGGATGAGGTGAAGATCGATATAGAGAAAGCTCTCGCCCGATGCCTTGTCGGCGGCGACGACATGGGCGTCCCAGATCTTGTCGTAGAGGGTGCGGGCGGGGGTCATGGGCTGGCTATATGCTTGGGGGACCTGTGGGGCGCAAGCGTCAGTGCGTCACGGCCTGCATCCGGGCAAGTACCTGCTCGAACTCCGCCATCGTTTCCTCAAGAATCTGGCGGACCGGCTTCACCTCCGTGATGCGGCCGGCGACCTGGCCGGTGAGGGCGATGCCGGCTTCGAGGTCGCCGCCGAAATAGACGTCCCGCGTCCGCGCGAACTCGGCGGAAAGATTGACAGGGCCTTCGGCCTCCAGCCGCGTGGTGCGCTCCGTGCGTAGGGCGCGCAGGGCGGGGCCGGGGCCCTTGCGGTTGAGGAAGACCGTGTCGGTGGCTTCCGCTTTGACGATCGCGTCTTTCCAGTTCTGGTGAACCGGGCTTTCGGCCGAGGACAGGATACGCGTGCCCATCAGGACGCCCTCGGCGCCCAGCGCGAATGCCGCCGCCATGCTGCGGCCGTCCATGATGCCGCCCGCTGCGACCACGGGAATCTTCACGCGCTCGCAGACGAGCGGGATCAGGACCATGGATGCGACGTCCTTGGGGTTCTTGAAGCCGCCGCCTTCGCCGCCTTCGACGATCAGGCCGTCCACGCCTGCTTCCACGGCGCGCAAGGCGCCTGCGAGATTGGGGACGACATGGAAGACGGTGAGGCCTGCGCCTTTCAGGAGCGCGGTGTACTTCATCGGATCGCCCGCCGATGTCGTGACGAACTTCACGCCCTGGTCGATGACGAATTGCACGATGCCGGGATCGCGCACGAACGCCTGCGCGACGTTGACGCCGAACGGCTTGTCAGTCAGATCGCGCATCTTGACGATCTCCAGCTTCACCGCATCGAGCTCGCCAGACGACGTCTCGATGATTCCCATCCCGCCGGCGTTGGAGACGGCGGAGGAGAGCTGTGCGCGGGCGATCCAGCCCATGGCGGCCTGGATGATCGGCTTCTCGATGCCGAGCATGTCGGTGATGCGGGTGCGGATGGGCATGGCGGAGCCTCGCGGGTTCAGAATTTCAGGTAGGGAAGGAAGACGAGCGCGCCGATGATAGTGGCGGCGATGGCGGCCATTAGCACTGCCCCGGCGGCAACATCTTTCGCGGTCTTCACCGAGACGTGGAATTCGGGCTGCACGACATTGCAGAGATGCTCGAAGGCCGTGTTGACCAGCTCGGCGACCCAGACAAGGGCGATGGCGAGCACAATCCAGCGCCAGTCCTCGGCTGCTATCTGCAGCCAGACGCCGGCGCCGACCACGGCGGCAGTGGCGACAAAGTGTATCCACGCATTGTGCTGCGTGCGCAGCATGAAGCCGAGGCCGTTCAGCGCATAGCCA
Organism: Alphaproteobacteria bacterium; assembly: GCA_031419455.1. Taxonomy (GTDB): domain Bacteria; phylum Pseudomonadota; class Alphaproteobacteria; order Caulobacterales; family Hyphomonadaceae; genus UBA7672. Next base: position 19,067 of record JANOKS010000024.1, on the reverse strand, counting down.
AAGCTCTTTACGCGATCAGCGAAGCTGAACATGGGGCTCCCCTTGTCGTCATCGAAATGTCGTCAGCGAAATGCATCTGGCGCGAGCCGCCGGTTCGTTGCAACCTCGGCGCATGAAACACGCACCCATTCTTCTCGCGCTTGCCCTCGCGGGCTGTTCGCCCTCTCCAACCGTGGAGGCGCCAGCCGCGCCCGCCGTGGAGTCGCGGAAGCCGCCTGTCGCGGCGGACCTGTTCATCGGACAGCTGGCTGACCTGTGCGGCCTGAGGTTCGAGGGCAAGGTGGTATCGACCGACGCCGCCGACGCGGACATGGCGAACAAACGTCTCGTGATGCATGTGCGCGATTGCTCGCCGGAAGAGGTGCGTATCCCGTTCCATGTCGGCAAGGACAAATCGCGCACGTGGATCGTCACGCGCACGCCCGAAGGGTTGCGGCTGAAGCACGATCACCGGCACGAGGACGGGACCGAGGACGAACTTTCTCAGTACGGCGGAGATACCGCGAGCGCCGGCACGGGCGACCGGCAGGAATTCCCGGCGGATCAGTTCTCGAAGACGCTGTTCGAGTCGAAGGGCAATCCGGCGTCGGTGGCCAATGTGTGGGCGATGGAGCTGACGGAGACGATGTTCGCGTACGAGCTGCGCCGGCCGGAGCGATTCTTCCGCGTCGAGTTCGATCTGACCGGGCCGGTCAAGGAATAGCGCGCTACATCTGTCGCAATCCCGCCGATTCTGGACGCCTGCATTTGGCCTCGATCCGAATGAATTCAATCGCTTCCAGCGTTTGAATCGGCCGATTCCGGACATGGGCGTCCCCCGCATCACCCGCTGAACAGATAATGCGGGATGAGCAACACATCGAACCTGATGCTTCCGTTCCTCGCCGTTGGGCAGGCCCAGAAGCATGTCACCGTCAATGAATCCCTCCGCCGCCTCGATGCGGTGGTGCAGCTGTCCGTCGTGTCGGCGACGACAGCCGCGCAGCCGTCCTCGCCGGCGGATGGCAGCGTCTACATCGTGCCGGTGGGCAAGAGCGGATCGGACTGGGCCGCCTGGGCCAACTGGAGCCTTGGCTACTATCGCGATGGCGCGTGGGAGCAGCTGACGCCCCGCGAAGGGTGGCTCGCTTTCGTACAGGATGCGGACCAGCTGCTGCACTACACCGGCAGCGCATGGGCGCTGTTCGCGCCGGGCAAGCTGGTCACGCTGTCGGCGAGCGATCGCGTGCTGGGGCGCGTGAGTTCCGGCGCGGGGGAGGCCGAGGAGATCGCGTTCACCGAGCAGGCTCAGCAGCTCTGCGATGACGCATCGTTCCGGACCATGTGCGCGACGCTGGGGACCTGGCGCGTGCTGGCGGCTTCGGCCGTGGGAGTGTCGCACACGGGCGACACCAGCGAGCAGGTGCTGGCGACGATCACGATGCCCGGCGGCGCGATGGGGCCGAACGGCGCGCTGCGCATTACGTCGATCTTCGGCCACACCGGAAGCGCCAACAGCAAGACGCTGCGCTTTCGGCTTGGCGGCGTGTCGGGTGCGGAAGTGATGACACTCACGGCGACGACGACATCGGGTGTGATGACGCAGCGCCTTGTCCAGAACAGAAACTCGCAAGCCCTGCAGGTGGGTGGGCCGGCGCTTGCGTCGAATGCGTTCGGCCTTGCCGGCGCGCCGATGACAGCGGCCGTGGACATGTCGACCGACCAGACCATCGTGATCAGCGGACAACTCGCCAATGCAAGCGAGACCATCACGCTGGAGTCGTACCTTGTGGAGGTGGCTTACGGCGCCTGACGCCTGCCAGACGCCGCGCGTGAGACCGTTGGCCAGATACTGGCCAAGGGTGGGCGCGTAATACTGCGCCGAGGGAAGCGTGCTGGGCGGCAGGGGCTTTGCCTCGCCGGCCAGCACGCGCGCCATGGTATCCCGCGCCGCGTTCCACGATCACCGGGAGATCGCCGAAGCGTTTGCGCAGCGCGTTGACCATCGTCCAGGCATGCGGCGCGTCGCCGACGCGTGCGATGAGGCCAGAGGCGGATGTCGATAGCGAAACCGGGCAGCGGTTTGCCGCGGAGTCTGGCGAAGGATGGTTAGGTTAGGCGGAAGGCGACCTGTGCAATTCGATCAATCGCAGCCGTCGCGCTCGCCATCGAACAGGTTGAAGACCAGCGTGGCGTCCGGCTCGGCGCTTACCGCCCAGAGCGCGAGCGTGTCGCCTCCGCCTTCGGCGAACAGGAAACTGCGGGAGGGGGTGGGTCCGGCATAGGCGGCGAGCTTGCCGCCGGATTTTGCGCGCGCCCAGTCGAAGCTGGCCGCCAGCCGGGAAGGATCGATCCGCGTATGCGTGGGCTGCTCGGGCATGTCGCGGGCGTCGAACGTCACGCTGTCGCTAGCGCGTGTGAAGGAGAAGGTTGCGACCGTTATCCAGTCGCCTGTGCTGACGTCGGCAATCTGGCCGGTCAGGCGATCACCATCGGGCAGCAAGCGGAGGAAAGCCTGCACCTGCTCGCCGGGCGCATCCTTCTGCACCCAGCAGCCGCGGACGAAATCGATGTCCATGTCTGCGGGCAGGGGCGTGGGCTGCGTCGCGCATCCCGTGGCGCCAAGCATCGCTGCAGCAACGATCAGTTCGCGGACACGTAGCATGCAGTTTTCTCTCGCCGGCAGTCACGGCTTTGCAGACGGTGCGTCCAGCCTGTTAGTGTGCGCCCCTGACCGGGAGCCATCCATGTCCGTATCCGAAGCCTTCATTCGCGGCATTCCCAAGGCGGAACTGCACCTGCACATCGAAGGGTCGCTGGAGCCCGAGCTGATGTTCTCGCTCGGGCAGCGCAACAAGGTCGATATCCCCTTCAGGAGCGTGGAGGAGGTGAGGGCGGCCTACGCGTTCTCGAACCTGCAGGATTTTCTCGACATCTACTATCAGGGCGCGAACGTGCTGCAGACGGAGGACGATTTCCGCGAACTCGCGCTGGCCTATTTCGAGCGGCTGCATGCGGATAGCGGCGTGCATGCGGAAATCTTCTTTGATCCCGAGACGCATACGGATCGCGGACTGCCCTTCCCGGTGGCGATCGATGGCTTGCTGCAGGGCATGCGCGACGCCGAGGCGAGGTTCGGCATCACATCGAAGCTGATCATGTGCTTCTTGCGGCACCTTGACGAGGAGTCGTCCTTCAGGACGTTGAAGGCCGCGGAGCCGTATCTCGATCGCATTGCGGGCGTGGGACTCGACAGTTCCGAGAAGGGACATCCGCCGTCGAAGTTTGCGCGCGTGTTCGCGGCAGCGAAGAGCCACGGCCTGAAAATCTGCGCGCATGCGGGCGAGGAGGGGCCGCCGGAGTATGTGCATGAGGCGCTGGACATCCTGCGCGTCGATCGGATCGACCATGGCAATCGCGCGCTGGAGGATGCAGCGCTGACGCGGCGGCTGGTCGAGCAGGGCATGACGCTGACCGTGTGTCCGCTGTCCAACCTCAAGCTGTGCGTGGTGCACGATCTCAGGGACCATCCGATGAAGCGGATGCTGGACCTTGGCCTCAAGGCGACCTGCAATTCGGACGACCCAGCCTATTTCGGTGGCTATGTCGGCGACAACTATGTCCGCACGGCGCAGGCGGTGGGTCTGACGCGGGATGACATCGTCACGCTGGCGAAGAACTCGTTCACCGGGTCATTTCTCGACGCGGCGTCTATCGCGAAGCATGTGGGTGAGGTGGATGCGTTTGCGGCGGCGAACTGAGGGACTTCAATTACGCCGCGGGTACTTGCCTCGCCGCGCTCGCTGACGCAGATCGACGCCATGAGCGAACACATCCGCAATCACATTCCCTTCGCCGGCCTTATCGGTGTCGACGTCGTTTCAGCGGAGAAGGAGCGCATCGAGGCGCGGCTGCTGGTGCGGCCGGACCTGTGCAATCCGCTGAAAGGGCTGCATGGCGGGGCGGCGATGGCGCTGGCCGACACGCTGGGCGCGCTGGGCGCGTCGATGAACCTTCCGCCGGGGGCTGCGGGCACCACGACCCTTGAAAGCAAGACGAATTTCATCGGCGTCGCGCGCGAGGGGGAAACGGTGGTGGCCGTCTGCACGCCGCTGCATATCGGCAGGCGCACATCGATCTGGCAGACCCGCATCACCAGTGAGGCGGGCAAGACTGTCGCACTGGTGACGCAGACCCAGATGGTGCTCTAGATTGATCTTCCGGCACGGAGGATTCGATGTCGCTCGAACGCAAGGCGCGGGCTTATGTCGCCGCAGTGGAGGGTGGCGCGGTCGGCGATGACCTGGCCGCCTTCTACCATCCCGACGCGGTGCAATACGAGTTCCCCAACCGGCTGGTTCCGCACGGGGCGCAGCGCGATCTCGACGCCATCCTGCAGGGCGCCGAGCGTGGGCTGAAGCTGATGGAACGACAGATCTACGACATTCATACCGTCACCGAACTGGGCGACCGGATCATCCTCGAATACACATGGACCGGCTATCCGCGCACGCCCGTGGGCACGGTGCGCGCAGGGCAGGCGATGCGGGCGCGCATCTGCCAGGTGATCGAGTACGAGGATGGGCTGATCATCCGCCAGCGCAATTACGACTGTTTTGAAGCTTTCTGAGGCGCTATGGCTGACAGGCTATGGCTTGAGCGCGGCGTCAGAGGAATTGATGGCGGGGCGGCTGATTTCTGGTCTGGTGGGCTTGGCGTTGCTGGCGAGCTGCGGCGGCGAGACCGTGACGCCGTCAGAACCGGTCGAGGAGCTGTCGCCCGAGGCGGCGGCCGATGCTGAGCGCACCGCGCTCGCGCGCTGCGGCGAGGTAACGGCGGCAGGCTATTGCGGCGTCCGCTTTGGCATGACGGAAGCGGAGGCGAAGCAGGCCTTTCCCGTGGCGCTCGAAGGCTATGAGTTGCCGCTGGAAGAGCAGGCGCCAACCGGCGGCTGCCATGAGCTGTTTGCGGTCGAGCCAGTGACAGGCGTGAGCTTCCTGGTCGAGAGCGGGCGGATCGGGCGGGTTGACCTGCTGACCGAAGCGGCGCGCACTGCTGATGGCTTCGGCGTCGGCACGCAGGCGTCAGCCATTCGCACGAAATTCGGCGACGCGATGGGCATGGCGACGAATGCGCTGGAGCCGGAGATCACCGATCTGACCGTCACGGATGGCGACACGAAATTCGTGTTTGAAATCCAGGACGGCGTCGTGCGCGCCTGGCGCGCAGGCGTTGCCCCGACGATCGACTATGTGGCGCATTGCGGGTGAAGCTCAGCCCTTTTTCAGCGTCGCCTCAAGAACCGCGCGCGCCTTGGCGCCGAGTTCCGGGTGCGCCAGCGCCATGGCGGCGAAGGCTTCGAGATAGAGCAGCTTGTCGCCGCAGTCATAGTCCTGCCCCGCATACTTGAAAGCGTGGAAGTCCTGGGCGGACATCAGGCGCTGCATGGCGTCGGTGAGTTGAATCTCGCCGCCGGCGCCCGGCGTCTGCGTTGCGAGAAGATCGAACACTTCGGGCTGCAGGATGTAGCGGCCGGTGATCTTGAGGCGCGACGGCGCCTTGTCGATGGGGGGCTTCTCCACCATGCCCTTCATCTTCACCAGCGGGCCGGCATCGCCCGCCGTTATCGGATCGATCACGCCATACTGGTTGACGCGCTCCTGCGGAACTTCGTCGACCGCGATGATGTTGCCGCCGACCTTGTTGTAGGCGTCGATCATCTGCCCGAGGCAGGAGCGGTTCGTCCCCTTCACGATCACGTCGGGCAGCAGCACGGCGAAGGGTTCATCGCCGATGATGTCGCGCGCGCACAGTACGGCGTGGCCGAGGCCAAGGGCCGACTGCTGGCGCGTGAAGCTTGAAGCGCCCGGGGGCAGGGCGGCGGCGCGCAGCTCGGCGAGGATGACGTCCTTCTTCTTGGCTTCGAGCGTGGCTTCGAGTTCGTAGGCCTTGTCGAAATAGTCCTCGATCGCCTGCTTGCCGCGGCCGGTGATGAACACGAAGTGCTCGATGCCGGCTTCGCGCGCCTCGTCCACCACGTATTGCAGGGCGGGACGGTCGAAGACCGTCAGCATTTCCTTGGGCACAGCCTTGGTGGCCGGCAGCACGCGCGTGCCAAAACCGGCGACGGGCAGGACGGCCTTGCGGACGGGCTTCATGGTAAATTCCTGGTCTGGTTCATGGACGCGCTGGTGAATCTAGCACGCATGGCGATTCTGGCGATGTGGGTGCAATGCGGGGGCCAGCCGGGGTTGGTTGGCCTATAGCCCACGTGAAGACAACAATCGCTCGATCTCGATCACACGGCTTTCCAGTTTTGTTAGAAACGGCCGGCCGTGCTTCGCCATCTTCTCAGGAGAGTATCCTCGGATAGCGTCTCGGTAACGTTCGACCTCGTCAACCAAAGCGGCCTTGAGTCGCTCCAGCTCATTGGTCGAAAGGGTTTCACGACGCTCGTATGCCGTCAGGACGTGCAATGATCACTCCACCGTCACCGACTTCGCGAGGTTACGCGGCTGGTCCACATCCGTGCCTTTCTCGACGGCCACGTGGTAGGCGAGCAGCTGGAGCGGAACCACCGTCACGATCGGCTGGATCACGCGTTCGCATTCGGGAATTTCGATCGTGCCGAACGGTGCGCTGCCAGCCTGCTTGATGCCGGCCTTGTCGGAGACGAGGAAGACCTTGCCGCGGCGGGCTGCGACTTCCTGCAGGTTGGAGAGCGATTTCTCCAGCAGGTGGTCGTGCGGGGCCACCATGATCACCGGCGTCGCCTCGTCGATCAGCGCGATGGGGCCATGCTTGAGTTCGCCCGACGCATAGCCCTCGGCATGGATGTAGGAGATTTCCTTGAGCTTCAGCGCGCCTTCGAGCGCGATGGGATAGTGCTGGCCGCGGCCGAGATAGAGGATGTCGCGCGCCTTCGCGATCTCGGGCGCGAGCTTCATGATCTGGTCTTCGACCTTCAGCGCTTCGGAGATCAGGCGCGGCAGTTCGATCATCGCGCCGACGATCGCTTTCTCGCGTTCACGGGAGAGGAAGCCGCGCTGGCGGCCCGCGGCGACAGCCGTCGCAAGAAGGGCGCAGAGTTGCGCCGTGAACGCTTTCGTGGACGCGACGCCAATCTCGACACCCGCGAGCGTCGGCAGGATGGCGTCGCATTCGCGCGCGATGGAGGAGGTGGGCACATTGACGACAGCGGCCGTCATCACGCCCTTCGCCCTAGCGTACTTCATCGCCGCCTTGGTGTCGGCTGTCTCGCCCGATTGCGTGACGAGGATGGCAAGCGTGCGGGGGCCGAGCACCGGATCGCGGTAGCGAAATTCGGACGCGACATCGACATCGGTGACGATGCCTGCCAGTTGCTCGAACCAGTATTTGGCGACGAACCCGGCATAATAGGCGGTGCCGCATGCGACGATCTGGATGCGGTCGAATTGCGTGAATTCCAAGGTCTTCTTGCCGGGACGCGTCGGCAGGACGGCTTTCAGTTCATACGCGTCGATATAGCCGGAGACGGTGCGGCCGACGAAGTCGGGCTGCTCATAGATTTCCTTCTGCATGAAGTGGCGGTAGTTGCCCTTCTCGGCGGCGGCGCCCGCTGCGGGAACATGCGTTTCCGCGCGCTCGATCTTTTTGCCTGAAACGTCGAACACCTCGAACGAGGTGCGGGTGAGGGCGCACCAGTCGCCTTCCTCGAGGTAGATGACGCGCGTGGTGAAAGGGCCGACAGCGAGTGCGTCCGAGCCGAGGAACATTTCTCCGCCATCGCCAATGCCGATCACCAGCGGCGAGCCGCGCCGGCCGCCGAGAATGAGATTGTCCTCGCCCTCGATGATGGCCGCGATGGCGAACGCGCCACGCAGCTGGTCGAGCGCCGCCTTGAACGCGTCTTTCGGCTTGAGGCCTTTGCTGAGGTTTTCATCGATCAGGTGAGCGATGGTCTCCGAGTCCGTCTCGGTGACGAATTTACGCCCGCGCGCTTCCATCGCTTCGCGCAGTTCACGAAAATTCTCGATGATGCCGTTGTGCACGATGGCGACGCGCCCCGACGCGTGCGGGTGGGCGTTGGTCTCGTTCGGCTGGCCGTGGGTGGCCCAGCGCGTGTGCCCGATCCCAACGCCGGCCTTCAACGGAAGCTCGCGCACCTTGGCGTCCAGATTCGACAGCTTGCCCGGCGCGCGCAGCCGCTTGAGCTTGCCGCCCTCAAGCAGGGCGATGCCGGCGCTATCATAGCCGCGGTATTCCAGCCGCTTCAGCGCCTCCACCAGGCGGGGGGCCGCCGGCTGGTCGCTGAGGATTCCGATGATACCGCACATCTACGAAGCGCTCCGAACTGCAGGAAAGCCGGTGGTCTAAAGGCTAAGGCCGTTTAAGGTATTGCAAAACTTGGGGTAGGTCCGTCATGAAAATCACGGTTTCACCGCGGGTTATGGAGTTTCTGCTAGCGCCATGAGCCATATCCGCCCGCCCCGGAGCGTGTCTCCCCGGCGTGTTTGAGTGAGGGACGATGACAGCCCGGAAATTCTTCGGCACGGACGGCATTCGCGGGACGGCCAATTCCTGGCCGGTGACGCCGGAAATCGCGATGCGGCTGGGCTTGGCCGCCGCCACCTATTTCCGCAAGTCCGACCCGCGCCGGCATCTGGTGGTCATCGGCAAGGACACGCGCCTGTCGGGCTACATGCTGGAGCCAGCGCTCACGGCCGGGTTCACAGCCAAAGGCATGGATGTCGTCCTGTTCGGACCACTGCCGACGCCGGGTGTCGCCATGCTGACGCGATCCTTGCGCGCCGATCTTGGCGTGATGGTTTCCGCCTCGCACAATTCTTATCAGGACAATGGCATCAAGCTGTTCGGGCCGGACGGCTACAAGCTTTCGGATGAAGCGGAACTCGCGATCGAGGCGCTGATGGCGCGGCCGCTGGACGAGGACCTGGCCTCGCCGCCGGACCTCGGCCGGGCGCAGCGGGTAGACGACGCTCAGTCGCGCTATGTCGAGATCGTCAAATCGACCTTCCCGCGCAAGCTGCGCCTGTCGGGCCTGCGCGTGGTGATCGATTGCGCCAACGGCGCCGCCTACAAGGTGGCGCCCAAGGCGTTGTACGAACTTGGGGCTGAAGTGTTCGCCATCGGCGATGAGCCCAACGGCTTCAACATCAACCGCGAGATCGGCTCGACCGACACGCGCGCCATGGTGGACGCTGTGCATCGCTACCGCGCCGATATCGGCATCGCGCTCGATGGCGACGCCGACCGCGTGGTGATGTGCGACGAGCACGGCAAGATCATCGACGGCGACCAGCTGCTCGGCTTGATTGCGCAGTCCTGGAAGGCGCAAGGCCGCCTTGCCAAGAACACCGTCGTTGCGACCGTCATGTCCAACCTTGGCCTCGAAAACCACCTCAAAGGCATCGGCGTGAAGATGGAGCGCACGCAGGTGGGCGATCGCTATGTTGTCGCCCGCATGATCGAGAAGGGGCTGAATGTCGGCGGCGAACAGTCCGGCCATGTCGTGCTGTCGGATTTCTCGACCACGGGCGATGGCCTGCTGGCGGCGCTGCAGGTGCTGGCGGTGATGGTGGAGACGGGCAAGCGACTCTCGGAAGTCGCGCACGTGTTCGATCCCGCGCCGCAGAAGCTGGTCAACCGCAAATTCACCGGCGCCGACCCGCTGAGCCGCAAGGCCGTCCAGGACGCCATCGCCGCCGCCGAGAAGGCGCTGGGCGCCCGCGGCCGCCTGCTGGTCCGCAAGTCCGGCACCGAGCCGCTGATCCGCGTGATGGCCCAGGCGGAGAACGAGGACCTCGTGAAAGAGGCGGTCGACGGCGTGCTGGCTGCGCTGGACCGGGAGTAGGGCGTCGCCTTGCGTTCCGCCTTGTGGTAGGATTGGCGAATGGCAACCGAAGTTTTTCCCCGGATTACCGTCGATGCCGGCATTCGGTTCGGCAAGCCGTGCATTGCAGGAACGCGGATCGGGGTCAGCGATATTCTGGACCTGTTCGCGCACGGCGCTGATCGGGCCGAAATTCTGGAAGATTTCCCCAGCCTCACGGACGGGGACATAACCGCCGCATTGGCCTACTCGGCCCGGATGCTTGAGAACAAGCTCGCTTTCGCGGCGGAATGATGCGGTTTCTGATCGATGAAAACCTGAACCGTGCGGTCGTGCGCTGGTTCATTTCAAAGGGTCATGAGGCTGAGCATGTTGAAGACGTCCTCGGACAAGCGGCAGGCGACGAGACCATAGCTGAACGCGCCGTGCGCCAGGGCGCGATCATCGTGTCCAAGGATTTTGACTTCTTCGATCGTATCGACGGTGGCCAGCCTTTGACTCTGCTGTGGTTGCGGACCGGCAACCTCCGCACCCGCGCCCTGATCGAGCGGTTGCAAGCCGATTGGCCGCGGATCGAACAGGCGTTCTCCAAGGGTCAGAAGGTCGTCGAGCTTCTCTGACGCACCCCTCTGGCGCTCTCCCCCCAATGGCGCCATATGGCCCCAAGAACAGGAGCCCGCCATGGCAGACGGCCTGGACCTCACACCCAACCGCATCGTGGAAATCCCGGCGCCGCGCGGAACCGTGCGTATCGGGCAATCGCTGCCGGTGGCGTTCATCGCCGGGCCCTGCCAGCTGGAAAGCCGGGCGCATGCGCTGGAGATGTCAGCCGCCATCCGCGAGATTGCGGACCGGGTCGGGGCGCACGTGATCTACAAGACCTCGTTCGACAAGGCGAACCGTTCCAGCATCTCGACGGCGCGGGGGTTGGGTCTTGAAGACTCGCTCGCGATCTTCGCCGAAATCCGCGAGACATCCGGCCTGCCGGTGCTGACCGATGTCCACCTGCCGGACCAGTGCGCCGAGGCCGCGAAGGCAGTCGACGTGCTGCAGATCCCCGCCTTCCTCTCGCGCCAGACCGACCTGCTGATCGCCGCCGCGCAGACCGGCAAGCCGATCAACGTCAAGAAGGGCCAGTTCCTCGCGCCATGGGACATGAAGAACGTCGTCAACAAGCTGGTGCAGTCCGGCTGCCGCGATGTGCTGGTGTGCGAGCGCGGCGTCAGCTTCGGCTACAACACGCTGGTCTCCGACATGCGCGCGTTGCCTGAACTCGCCGCGACGGGCGCGCCTGTGGTGTTCGATGCGACGCACTCGGTGCAGCAGCCCGGCGGGCAGGGCACGACCTCGGGCGGGCAGCGCCAGTATGTGCCGATCCTCGCCCGCGCCGCCGCCGCCGTCGGCATCGCCGCCGTCTTCATCGAGACGCACGAGAACCCCGACAAGGCGCCATCCGACGGCCCCAACATGGTGCCGCTCAACGAGCTCGAAGAACTGATGCGCCAGATCATGGCCATAGACAAACTGGCGAAGAGTTTCGGGTAGCCGGGCTGGCGCTACGACGCCGAGTCGTCTGATGCATTGTCGGTTTTGCGAAACACGACGGGAAATGTGACCGTTCAATCGGCGATGAAGGGGGTGTCTGCGATTCCGGCGCGACACGCCTTGCAAACATGGGTTGTCCCCGTTGTTGCCGCCATCAGTGCCAGCCCGACTTCTGGCCCGCACCACGAACGCCGCTTGCCATCCCATGCTCGAGCGAAACCGCGTGCGATCAGCAATTCTCCATAGTCCTGACCATCTACGCGGATGTGGGCAAGCGTCCTGCCGTATTGGTCGCTGCGTGCGGCTGGGCGAACTTCGATAGTCCTCGCTGAGGCGAGGATGATTTCCGCCGCCTCTTTCGCCTGTTCGCCTTTGACACGCTCACGATAGCATTTCGCATTGTCGCCCGTTTCGGGGCAATCGATGTTCGCAACACGGAATCGCGCACCACTTTGCGGGTTTTCCAGCGTGTCTCCATCAATAGCCCGCAAACGCGAGACGGTGACGCCGGGCATGGCGCTGGTGATTTTTTCCTGCGCAGCCTTCGCCGCGCGTTGCGATGTCCATAGCAAACCGCGCAAACGGTAGCGAAGGTTTTTCCGGTTGGTGTTGCGTGGACCCCGCTGGCGATACCCTTGTGGGGAGCGCCGCGACATGCCTCCGGCTGAACGTCCCCAACGCCGCCGCCTACGTGGAGCGAACTGCAGAGCCAGAAGGACTGCAGCGACCACTGCGACCGCAATCAAAGCTTTCGCATCTTCCCCAAACATAGGCCGAAGATAACAGTCGCCTGTTCAGGCTTCGCGTCGCGCTGGCGCCAAACTCTTCCAAATCCGTTCACCTTCCGGCAATGACCGCCGATCGGTGAAACTTGCAGTCGCGCCTCTTACGGCGCCGGCTTGAACCCCAGAATCACATTGCCCGGCGCCTGGCCGAATGAGCCATAGCCGGAGTTCGCGATGATCAGGCCGTTGGCGGCGTAGATCGATGCGGCGTCAATTGCGCCGCCCTTGCCGGGCACGCCGTTGGCGGTCGTGTACGCCTTCGCCGTCGCCTGGATCCACAACAGCTTGCCCGTCGTGGAGTCGAGCGCGTGCAGGCGCCCATCCAGTGTCGCAGCGATCACGACGCCGTCGATCACGGCCGGCGCCGCCGACATGGCGATGGGGTGGACCGGGAAGATGGCGGGGATGCCCGGCGGCTGGGGCGGCGTACCGGGGGGGAGTTCTGGGTTGTACTGCCACTTGATTCTGCCGGTCTTGGCGTCGAGCGCGTACAGGCCCGGTTTGATCGTGGGGTCGAAGTCCCACTCGCCCTTGATCTCGACGCCGACCGTGGAGATCGGCGCGTAGACCGTGCCCTTGTCGTAGGCGATGCCCCAGTGGACGCCGCCGAGCGCGCCGCCGGTGCCGAGCGCCCTGCGCCACGCGACCTTGCCCGTGTCGGGTTCAAACGCCCACACGGAGCCCGATTTCTGTCCCGCATAGACTAGCTGCTTGCCGTCGCTGTGCGTGCCGAGGATTGCCGACGCGCCGAAATCGACATCGCGATAGACCGTCTCCGGCGTGCTGGTGCAGTTCAGCAGTTCGGGCTTTGACTTCAGGTCGCAGCCGATATTGTAGATGTCGTTCGGCGTGGCGTGGAAGCTCCACTTCTCCTTGCCGGTCTTGAGATCGACCGCGATCACCGCGTTGGTGTTCTTGTGCGCCGGCGGCGAGTTGCTCTCGCCGGTCGCGAAATAGATCAGGTTGCGCGTCTCATCGATCGCCGGCGAATTCCAGATTGGCGCGCCAGCTGGACCCATTAGCGACTTGCCATCGCCCCGGTCACGCACGTGAGTCGCATCGGGCATGGTGTCATAGCGCCATTGCTGCGCGCCGGTCTTCGGATCGAGCGACAGGACGTAGCCATGATTGTCGCAGCAGGCGACATTGTTGTCGCCGGCAAATACGATCTCGAACTGCGCCACGGGAACGATCACGCGGTCCTTCAGCACACTCGGTGTGCCTGTCGTGGTCGAGTAGGAGTACGAGCCCACCTGCTTTGTCCAGACGGCCTTGCCGGTGCGGGCGTCTACCGCATGCACCGTTGTGTCCTGTCCGGAGAAAACCAGCAGCGGCACGCCATCGACGACGCCGAAGGCCGACGAGGTGCGCAGCGGCGCGCCGCCTGGCGTGTTGTAGACCCATTGCAGGCAAGGCTTGTCGGGAACCGAAATGTCAAACGCGTACATCGCGCCCGCATCCGCCACGGGCACGAAGATGTTCTTGCCGACGACTGCGCCCTGCGCCCGCATGCCGGTCGCATCCGGGAAGCCGACCGCCCAGGCCAGCTGCGGCTGTTTCGAGAGCTCCGCCTTCGTGAGCCCCGCCTGCGCCGCCGTCAGCGAGCGCGTGTTGTGCATGTCGTAGCCGAAATTCGTGATGGTCGGCCCGCCGGCAAGATCGACCGGCATGCGCGCCGCGTCGCACGTCATCGCGCTGGTCCAGCTGTCGGCCGGCTGCTTGGCGCCGATCAGGTAGTTGACCACCTGTGCGCGCTGTTCGGCGGAGAGCATGGCGCTCTGGGCCTTCATCTTGCCCTCGGTCAGCGCGAAGTTGAGCAGCTGCAGGCTCATCTGCTTCAGCGTGTCCTTCGCCGGCGAGCGCGTCGCCTCGGGCTGGTCATGACAGGCTGCGCAATAGGACTTGTAGACAACCTCACCGGGATGCGGCGCTGGGCCTGCAACCGTTTGTGGCGCAGCGGCGATGTCATGCGCGGGGGCCACTGCAGTGGGCGCAGCAGGAGCCGCGGGTGCGTCTGCAGTCTGGGGCGCCGTCGCCTGGCATGACGCCAGCGCGAACGCCGCCGCGCCAGCCAGCACAGCTTTCGTGAAAATGGTCATGTCCGTCCCCGCAGTCTTGCGGCCTTGATGGCCGTCTCTATCGTGAGTCTGCGCCAGCTTCAGACGCTTGACCAGCCATGCCCATGCGTTCGCCTGCTTCGCAGGCAGCCCCCTCCGTCCTCTTCGCGGCCACCTCCCCCGCCTGCTTCGCAGTCGATGGAGGACTTCCCTGTGTGGCTCGATGTCCTCCCTCGCACGGAGTGCGGGGGAGGTGGCCCGAAGGGCCGGAGGGGGCTGCCCGCGAAGCGGGCGGTCCTACGTGACTCTCAGCGTATCCAGCGGCACGCGCCGGCTGATCCGCACCTCGCCCTTCACATCGCTGACCTGCAGGTTGAGTTCGCGCTTGGTCCAGTCGATGTCGATGATCCCGAAATTGTTCTCACGCAGCGCATCGCCCACGCGCAGCGCGTTTGGCGGCAGGACAGGCCAGACTTCCGTCAGCCCAGATGAGGTGAGGTCCCAGATCGGGTAGGGCGTGTTGAGATCGAGCATCGACAGTTCGGCATAGTGCGTGTCGCCGGAAATGCAGACCAGCCCGTCGGCCTTCGCCTCACGGATCGCCGCAAAGAGCCGCTGGTGATCGCGTGCGTAGTTGATCCAGCCCTCCCAGCCGGCAAAGTCGGCCAGGACTTGCAAGCTAGATGCGAGCACGCGCACGTCCGCCGGCTGGCGAAGCTGGTCCTCCAACCATGTCCACTGTGGCTCGCCCAGCATCGTGGCCTCAAGCGCCGGGTTGCGCTCATAAGGGCCCGGCACGGGCGCGCTGGCTTGTCTCTGTTCGGTCTGCCACGCCGCATAGGTCTTGCCGCCAAGGTCGAGCTTGCGGATCGGCGTGCGGTTCCAGCGAAGGTCGGGCAGGATCACCTGCACGCGCTGGCCGGCGGGACCGAACAGGTGCGCGGCATAGATACCATCGCGCGTGCGGCGCACGCTGTCGGTGCTCTCGCCCCAGAAATCGCAGAACTGCCGCCGGCTCTCATCCTTCATCGGATAATCGGCGCCGGCGTCGTCCTCGCCATAGTCGTGATCGTCCCAGATCGCACACACCGGCGTGTTCGCGCGCAGCTTCTGGAAGCCGGGCTTTGCGGCCAGCATGGCGTACTTGTCCGCCATCACTTTCGGGTCGCGCGTGTCGGCATAGATGTTGTCGCCGAGGAAGATGAACAGGTCGGGCTCGGCCGCGTTGACCGCGTCCCACACCGGCTGGTCCTTGCTCTGCTTCGCGCAGGAGCCAAAGGCGATGCGGCTCAGCGTACTGCCTGTCGCGGGATGCGCGTCGGACATCGCCTGCTGTTCCGGCCCGGTCACACATGCGCTTGCGCCAAGGGCTGCCGCGCCCGCCAGTGTTTCGCGTCGTGTCAGTTTCATGTTCGTCCCCTCGCTGGCATCAGCGTCGTCCGAGCAGGCTCGAACAGCGCCACTATCGGACGTTCTGCCGTGGAGAGCTAGCGCGGAAGCGTGACGGCGTGTTTCCGCAACGCAAACGAGCGGACGCTGTTGCGCCCGCCCGCTGCTGTCTTCGAGGCCGGTTCGCTAGTGGACGATGCTGGCCGCTACCTTCTCCACCTTGGCGGCGCCGCGCTCGGCGAGATTGGCGCCTGCTTTCATCGCTTCGTCGGCGACGCCCTGAAGCTTGTCGCGCTCCAGCGAACTCAGGGGCGCAAGCGAGCCGAGCAGGGCGCCGATGGCGACGCCGATCGCGCCGGCCGCCAGCGGATTCTGGTCGTACAGGTCAACCGCCTGGTGTTTCGCCTTGCCGGCCATGTCGCCGATGCGATGCTTGGCGTCGCCAGCCATTTCACCCATGTGCTGGGCCTGGTCGTGGATGAAGTGCCCGGCTTTCGCGAGTCCGCCAGACACCGAATCCCGCACCCAGGCGGCGCGGCGCTCGAGACCTTCAATGGTGCGCGTCACGCGCGCCTGAAAAGCGTCGGCCGCTTCGCCCGCCATCTGCTTGAGGTCAAGCGCCCTGGCGTGCTCGTCATGCAGGCGGCGGCTATAATCGTCATCTGACTCGCCCGCGATCCGGGCGGCATTGGCGCGGATATGTTCCACCTTGCGGAAATGGTGTTCAGCGCGCCAGTCATCTTCCTCGATCGTCTGGCGGGTATCGGCGTGCTTGTTCTGATTTATCAGATACATGCCGACGCCGGCGCCGATCAGCAGGAGCGGCAGGGGGTTGTCGCGAACCTGCTTGCCGACATTCGTGGTGAACTTGCCAAACTGGCCCTGCGCCACGCCAAGAACCTCGTCCACGATCTGCCCGGGCGAAAGTTTTCCGCCGAGCCTTTCGATCGTGTCGTTGAGCGCGCTGCGCGAGCGGTTGATGTCCTGTTCGATCTGGTCTGTTTCCGTTGTCATGACGGGAGATGCTCCTTGATGGCTTGAATGTCGCGCCCAACCTGCTCGCGTGTTTTCGGCAGGGTGAGGGATTTGGGTGAGATGGCGGCCTTGCCGGCCTGCATGAAGAGAAGTGCGCCAACGCCGGACGCCACGCCGGCCATGGCGAATGCCGCCCAGCGGGGAAACTCGATCGGCAGCACTTCGGCAACGGCAATGCCGATGAGCGTGATCGCCGCGACCGCAAACGCGACCCCGATGCCGATCATTGCAAGACTGCCGGTCATTGCCTTCGCGCTATCCACGGCTTCCGCCCGCGCGAGCCGAAGCTCGTTGCGGAACATGTCGCCGAGATGATGCACCACCTCTTTTGTCAGGTCAGGGATGGTTGACACAGGTCAGATCCCCGTCGGCGCTGGATAGGGTGTGCCAACGCCGTCAAATGGCTGGGGCGCAACATCGGCCGGCTGTGCAGGAACAGCGTCTTCGATTGCAGTCTTGCCGATCCGGGCAAGAGCGAAGCCGAGCGCCACGCTGGCGCCGAGGAAGATCGCCGGCTGGCGCTTGGCAAAGTCGGTAATGGCGTTGAAGGTCTGGCCGAGATCGCCGCGCGTCAGCGAATCCGTGACGTTGTCGAGGCCGTCAGCCGATTTTGCGAACGCTCCCGAAAGCCAGGGCAGGTCCTGTTCGACCTGTCCGGCGAGGTCGCGAAAGCGCGTCGCCGTGGTATGGCCCATTTCGCCGGCCTTTTCGCGCGCGCCTTCAACCTGATGCAGCGCTGCGTTCTTGACGTCCTTCATTGCGCTGCCGGCTGCAGCCTTGATCTCGCCGACGGCGTTGCCCGCCGCATCCTTGACGCGCTGGGTAGTGTCCTCGGCTGACGGTGCAGCGTCGGGCGATGTCGGCATGTCGCCAAAGCGATTGTCCATGAGTTCCTCCGGAGGGTTGTGGGAAAGCTAACGCCGCCTCATCACCCCCGTTCCGGGAACTCGAATCCAGAGCTGAAAAAATGTCAGCGTCGCGCGTGCACGCAAGCAACGCGCGAGCGAGCGCGCTCAGGCGCCATTCCGGCAACGACATCAACCAGCATTTGAGGGTCGTCCTCGCCCGGGAGCGGGTCGCGAAATCGCCGTGCGGTCCGAGGCACGAATGTAACATTTCGCGGCAGTTCGCCCCGAAGCCGCTGGGAATAGCCCTTCTTGCCGCGCGTGCCGTTTTGGGCCGGGTCTCCCAACCGCGGAATTCACTTGTTGGAAAGGGGTACAGCCCTTACCTTGGTTCCTGGCGGTAAGCTGCAGCGTTCGAACGGCAACACATTCCGTCGACCGTACATTTCTGTCAGGGAGCTGGCTCTGGCGGGGACCGTGGTCCTCATCATCTGGCGCCCACCTAGCTTGCTGGGTCGAACGGGAATGATAAAGCTCGTACGGCGCACGTGGCCCCGCCAACCTTTCTTTCTCTGATGTTGGAGCATCCGCCCGCTGCGCGGGCGGCCCCCTCCGACCCTTCGGGCCACCTCCCCCGCCTTCGGCGAGGGAGGACTTCCCTTCGCCGCGTGAAGAAGTCCTGCCCCAGCGCAGCTGGGGAAGGTGGCGCGCGAAGCGTGACGGAAGGGGCTGCCAGCGCAGCGGGCGGATGCGAGCGACATCCACAAATCGTGTTGCTCCGATTCTGAAACTGAGGCTGGTAGTCCCATGAACCCCGACGCCGCCGAGATCGCTGAGCAGAAAGCCATCCTGCGCGGCCACATGATGGAAATCCGCGCGGAGGCCGCAGCGCGCGACCCTGATGCGGCGGACAAGCTGGCGGCGCGCTTCCCAATAAAACTGTTCGAGCGCTACGGGCCCGTCGTCGCCGGAACGCTCGCGATCAATGACGAGCTCGACGCCGGCCCGCTTCTGGCGCGTCTCAAGGCGCAGGGCGCGCGCATCGTCCTGCCGCGCGTGGAAGCTGGCGGCGAGATGACTTTCCGCGACGCGGGCAGGGCCACGCTCGAGAAGGGGCCATTCGGCCTTACCCAGCCGTCGGAAAAAGCAGAGATCGTGCGGCCCAACCTGGTGCTCGCGCCCCTCCTGGCGTTCGATGCGCGCGGGCGGCGCCTCGGCTATGGCAAGGGGCACTACGACCGGGCGGTCACGCAGCTCCGTGCGACGGGCAGGGTCTTTTACCTCGGCCTTGCCTATGCCCAGCAACAGGCGGACGCCGTGCCGGTGGCCGCCCACGACCTGCTGCTCGACTGGGTCGAGACGCCGCTCAATTCGATTCCCCTTTTCCTCGGCAGGGCTGTTGCGCGCTAGTGTGTTCCAAACTGCGAAATGGTGATGAGCACGCGCCGCATTCGTCCTAGAGCATCGGGCGGATAACCTGAATCGATATTTGCGTTAGGGACGAATTGTGATTCACCGTTCTTGGAGGTGGATCATGGGCAAAGCTTGTTCGGCCGACCTGCGGGAGCGGCTGGTACGCGAGGTTGAGGCCGGAGAA
>JANOKS010000023.1:0-45801 GCA_031419455.1 Alphaproteobacteria bacterium | reverse complement strand
GATCTCGATCCTTATCGCACTTTCTGGCCGCAGCTTTAAGTCGGAACGAGATGCACCGGCGGTCCTGGGTCCCGACGTTCGTCGGGACGAGCGGGGGATAGGCCTGTGCCCAAAGTCGATTCCGCTACTTCTGCACCATCTCGGCGTTGATCTCGATCTTGATGTCGTCGGCGATGGGGCCGCCGGCGGCCATGCCCCATTGGGTCTTGTTGATCGTGCCGAGGGCCTGGAAGCCGAGCTTGTGCTTCTTGGAGCGCGGGTCGTTACGGTTGCCGATGTAGGTGACGTCGAGGGTCACGGGTTTGGTGACGCCGAGGAAGGTGAGGTTGCCGGTCATCTTGCCGGTGTTGGCGCTGGTCTTCGTGACGGCGGTCGACGCGAAAGTGATCTGCGGGAATTTGGCGGCGTTGAAGAAGCGCTCGCCGGTGGCGAGTTCGGCGTTGAAGTCGGTGGTGTTGCCCGCGGCGCGGGTTTTCGCAAAGTCGGTTTCGATGGATTTGGGGTCGATCGTGGCGGTGACTTTCGACTTGGTGACGTCGGCGGGGTCGAAGGTCAGCTGGATGTCGAAGCTGGTGAAGCGGGCCGGGTACCAGGAGAGGCCCTGATGAAAGCCCTTCCAGGTGAGCGAGGCGTGGGTCTTGTCGACCACGTATTGTCCGGCGGGCGCCTGATCCTGTGCGAAGGCGGGGGCGGCCAGGAGAGTGGCGGCGGCGAGGGCGACGAGAATCGAACGCATGGGATAGCTCCGTGGGGAGGCCGCGTCTTTGCCGCGGCGTTTGGCGAGAAGTGGGCATTCCGTTGGCGGATCGTCCAGAGGCATACGCTGCAAAGGGGGGCAGCTGGATGTCGCCTGACGCTAAGTTGATCTTTTTGTCAGTGGCGAGATGGCCTTGGGGAAACGGCGCAGCTAGCGTCTGGCGGGTTGTGACGGGCGGGCGGAGACGAAACTTGCGAAATCGACTTGTGACGGCCGCTCTCGCGTGGGGCCTGGCGCTGGCTGGCGCCGGAGCCGGCCATGCGCAGGATCAGGCCGACGATGGCATGGACTGCGTCTACGAAGAGCTGGTCGACAACTACGAGCTTGTGGCGGAGGTCTTCCTCTATGGCGACCTCACCGAGGAGGAGGGGGTCGAGGCGGACAAGGCCGTCGAGGCTGCACAGACCAGTTGCGCCATGAAGCACGGCTATACGCCGGGTCAGCGGGAGGCCGCCGGCGAACTCGGCATTCTGGCGTCGGCGCTCGACTATCTGAGCGAGGAGCTGATGTTCAGCGGCGTGAGCGATGCTGCGCTGGATGGCGTGCTGGACGCCTACGATAACTTCACGGACGACGACGTCGATGCGCTCTTCGATCCGGACTGGCGCAGCGATGCGGCATTTCTCGGCAAGCTGAAGGCGCAGATGCTGAGCGCTGGCATTCCGGACGAGGCCGATCTCATCGACATCGCGCTGACGATGCTGGAGATCGCGGCGCTGGTGGAAGAGGCGAGCTACATGTTCATTCTGGAGTAGCTGGTCAGGCGCGTCGGTGACTTGGCGCGCCTCTTGCCGGTTTGCGGAGCGGGGCCTGCATTTGCTGCGGATGGCGCTCGCGGGTTAGACTTGCAGCCTCTCAGGCGAAAGGCTCCGCCCATGGACGGCTTCGAAGGCAAGACCGAGCGGGTTCGCTATGACTATCCGTTCGCGGAGCCGCCCGAACCGGGGACCACGATGGAGGTCGCGCCCGGCGTGCGCTGGGTGCGGATGCCGCTGCCGTTCTCGCTGAAGTGGATCAATCTCTGGCTGCTGGAGGATGGCGACGGGTGGACGGTGGTGGACACCGGCATCCCCAATTCGGAGACTAAGGCGCACTGGCGCACGATCTTCGAGAACGAGCTAGGCGGGAAACCTGTGAAGCGCGTGATCGTCACGCACATGCACCCCGATCACATCGGGCTCGCCGGGTGGATGACGAAGAAGTGGCAGTGCGATCTCTGGATCTCACGGCTGGAATATGTGTCGTGCCGCATGCTGGTGGCGGATACGGGACGCGAGGCGCCGGATGCAGGCGTGAAGTTCTATCGCGCTGCCGGATGGACGCAGGAGCAGATCGACGTCTACGTCGACAAGTTCGGCGGGTTCGGGAAGGCGGTGTCGCAACTGCCGGACGCCTTCCAGCGGCTGAGCGATGGGGACGAGATTTCGATCGGTGGACGGACGTGGCGGATTGTCACGGGATGCGGCCATTCACCGGAGCACGCATGTTTGTGGTGCCCTGAGTTGAACGTGTTCATCGCGGGCGACCAGATCCTGCCGCGCATCTCATCCAATGTCAGCGTGTTCCCGACGGAGCCTGAGGCAGACCCGCTGTCCGACTGGATCAACTCGTGCCGGAAGCTGAAGGGTATCATTCCGGAGGGGGTGCTGGTGCTGCCCGCCCACAACGAACCCTTCCACGGGGCGCACAAGCGGCTGGATTCGCTTATCGAGGGACATGAGACGGCGCTGTCGCGGCTGCTGTCCCGGCTGGACACACCGAAGCGGGCGGTGGACCTGTTCGGGGCGGTGTTTGCCCGGGCAATCGGTCCGGACGTGTTGGGCATGGCCACGGGCGAGACCGTGGCGCACCTCAACTGCCTGAAACGTCGCGGGCTTGTGACGTCCGTACAGGATGGCGGGACAACGCTGTACAGGCGGGCGTCTTGACGGCGGGGGCGGAGACATAACGTATACCGCTGGTATCGGCGCAGGGGCCAAGCGGGCTTTTTGTGACGGAAATGGCCCCAGGGACCAGTCGATGAGTGACACCTCGCGTGAGCAGCCGGTAGACGGCCAGCCGGCTGC
The DNA here is from genome assembly GCA_031419455.1 of Alphaproteobacteria bacterium. Classification (GTDB taxonomy): domain Bacteria; phylum Pseudomonadota; class Alphaproteobacteria; order Caulobacterales; family Hyphomonadaceae; genus UBA7672. Next base: position 42,978 of record JANOKS010000023.1, on the reverse strand, counting down.
CAATGTTGAGGCTGGGGGCGAAGCCGAGGCCAAGCCGGGCTTCAAGAAAAAGCTGTTCCACGAGTTCCGCGAGACGGCGATGACGATCGCCATCTTCGTGCCGTTCTGGCTGGTGTTCTCAACCTTCGTGTACGAGCTGCGGTCGATCCCGTCGGAGTCGATGGTGCCGGCGCTGCAGGTTGGCGACCGGGTGGCGGTGGCGAAGTTCGCCTATGGCTACAACCGCAACTCGATTCCGTTCGGGCTGGGCCTGTTCGTGATCGGCGACGACGAGAAGAATGCGGAGGAGCGCTGGTTCGGCTCGACTCCGAAGCGCGGCGACGTGATCGTGTTCCAGCATCCGCACGACCGCGAAAAGGTGATGATCAAGCGGCTGATCGGCCTGCCGGGCGACTCGATCCAGATGAAGGGCGGGAAGCTCTATCTGAATGACGAAGAGCTTACGCGCGAGCGTGTGCGGACCACAACCTACGTTCCAGACGACAACATGAGCCTGAAATCGGCCACAGAGTATCGCGAGACGATTCCGACGGGCGAGGACGACAACGCGAAGACCTATCTCATTCACGAGTTCTCGGATTCGGAGACGCTGGATGAGACGCCCCGCTTCACGGTTCCCGCGGGTCATGTGTTCATGATGGGCGACAACCGGGACAATTCAGCCGACAGCCGCGACCCTTCTGGTCATCGCAGGTTGGCGACGCAATTCCCCGAGACCTGGCCCCTAAAGGGCGTGTCGCTCACGGAAGACACCCGCGACGACACGGTGGGCTATGTCCCGATGGATTACCTGATCGGCCGCGCCGAGACGGTGCTGTTCACGCTGCACGGCTGCAAGCAGGCGCCCGGCGCGGAATGTCCGGAAGGGCGGCTCTGGAAGGGACTGTAGGCTTCCAATGTGCGAAACCTGCCCGGATTTCCGAGGGTTCCCGGGTATCGCTACACAAGCGGGTTGGTTTTCTGGCGCGAGACGCTAAAGCCCTTGCCCATGGACGCAGTCGTCAAACCCGCTGACCGGCCCGTTGATCGGCCCGGGAAGACCGCGCCTCCGGGGCGCATCATCGTGGTGCGCCATGGGCGGCCGCAGGTGATTCCCAAGGAAGGCCCGCCCATGGGCTGGAAGGACTACAAGGCGTGGTGGGCCAAGTACGAGTTGAGTTCGCTGAAGGAAGGGCAGAGATGCCCCGAGGCGTTGCTCAGCCAGATCGGCGATGACGCGATCATCCTGTCGAGCGCGCGACGCCGGGCGATCGAGACGGCAGGGCAGCTCGGGCGTGGGCGCGACGTGAAGCACGACGCGATGTTCAACGAGGCGCCGCTGCCAGCGCCGAGGCTGGGCATCTTTCCGATGCGGCCGAAGAACTGGAACAAGATTGCGCGCCTGCTCTGGATGCTGGGTCACAGCGGTGGCGAGGAGCATGTGAGCGAAGCCAAGCGCCGCGCGGCCAGCGCAGCCGAGATGCTGGTGAAGACAGCCGAAGAGAGCGGCGGGCGCGACGTGGTTCTTGCCGCGCACGGCTGGTTCAACCGCATGCTGCGGCCGCAGCTGAAGAAGCGCGGCTGGGAGAACGTCCACGACGGCGGCGACAAGTACTGGTCGTTCAGGATTTATCAGAAGCGGTAGGCTGCATTGCGGGTCCAGAGGGCGCGCTTGCCTCCGGGCTCGATGCGCCTATTGTGCACCACCTTTTGGAGGCGGGCATGGCGAAGGCGGAGGCTGGAGCTGACATTGCTGCGATGAGTTTCGAGGACGCGTTGCGCGAACTCGAGCAGATCGTGCATCGGCTGGAAGCCGGCGATGTTCCGCTGGATGACTCGATCCGCATCTATGAGCGTGGCGCGGCGCTGAAGGCGTATTGCGACAAGCGGCTGAAAGAGGCTGAGCTGAAGATCGAGAAGGTGAAGGTCGCCGCGGACGGCGCAAAGGGGCTGGAACCTGCGGATGATTTGTAGGCATCAGCCGGTGGGCATGATTCAGGTGATGGCGTGATCTATACGATCAATCCGGCATTCGAGTTGCGGCTCAACGAAGTCGCAGACCGCATCACGGTCGCGCTCGACCAGTTGATCCCGCCTGCGTCCGGGCCGGAGGCGCAGCTGATGCGCGCGATGCGGCATGGCGCGCTGAGCAAGGGCAAGCGCTTGCGCCCGTTCATCACGATCGAAGTCGGCCGCATGTTTGGCGCGCAGGAAAAGGCGCTGCTGCGCGGCGCGGCGTCGGTCGAGTGCATGCACGCGTATTCGCTGATCCATGACGACCTGCCGTGCATGGACGACGACGACTATCGCCGCGGGCAGCCGACGGTGCACAAGGCGTTCGACGAGGCGACGGCGGTTCTGGCGGGGGACGCGTTGCAGGCGCTGGCGTTCGAGATCATGATTTCGCCAGAGACGCATCGCGACGCGTCGATGCGCTGCAAGCTGGTCGAGCGGCTGGCGCTGGCGGCTGGCGCGCGCGGCATGGTCGGCGGGCAGATGATCGACATGCACCCGATGGCCGACGGCGAGGAGCCGCTTCAGGTCCTGACGCGGATGCAGCGCCTGAAGACCGGCGTGCTGATCACGCTGGCCGGGGAGGTTGGGGCGCTGCTGGGCGGTGCGACCGAGACGGAGCGTCACGCGATTTCGGGCTATACAAGCGATCTCGGTCTCGCTTTTCAGATTGTGGACGACCTTTTAGACGTGGAGGGTGACCCGTCGATCCTCGGCAAGGCCACGTCAAAGGATCTCGACGCGGGCAAAATGAACTTTGTGTCCCTGCTTGGGGTCGAGGGGGCCCAGGACAGGGTGCGTTATCTTGCCGCTCAGGCAAAACAGCATCTGGCGTCCTTCGGGTCGAGGGCGACATCTCTCCTTCATACGGTCGACTTTGTGCTCAACCGCCGCCATTAATGGAGCGGAATGAGCGGACAGAGAGATGGCATGACCACGCAGACCCCATTGCTCGACCAGATCAAGTCGCCGTCCGACCTCAAGGGGCGGACGAAGGCCGAGCTGCGGCAGATCGCTGACGAGCTTCGCGCCGAGACGATCAGCGCGGTGTCGGTGACCGGCGGCCACCTTGGCGCCGGGCTGGGTGTGGTGGAGCTGACCGTCGCGATCCATGCCGTGTTCGACACGCCTGCCGACAGGCTGGTCTGGGACGTCGGCCACCAGGCCTATCCGCACAAGATCCTCACCGGACGGCGCGCGCGCATCCGCACGTTGCGCCAGGGCGGCGGGCTTTCCGGCTTCACCAAGCGCGAGGAGAGCGAGTACGATCCGTTCGGCGCGGCGCATGCGGGCACGTCGGTGTCTGCGGCGGCGGGCTTCGCCGTGGCGCGCGACCTGCTTGATCGCCACAACCGGGTCATCGCGGTGGTCGGCGACGGCGCGATGAGCGCGGGCATGATCTACGAGGCGATGAACAATGCCGGCGCGATGCATGCGCCGCTGATCGTCATCCTCAACGACAACGACATGTCGATTGCACCGCCGGTTGGCGCGATGAGTCACTATCTCTCGCGCACGGTGTCCTCGAAGGGCTACCGGAAAGTGCGTAACCTGGCCAAGCGCGTGACGCGGAAGATCGGGCTCGAAGGGCTGGTGAAGAAGGCGGAGCATTCGATCCGCAGCTTCAACATGGGCGGCGACCTGTTTGATGCGCTGGGCTTCTACTACATCGGGCCGATCGACGGGCATGACATGGATGCTCTGGTCGATGTGCTCGAAAATGCGCGCGACATGGCCAACGGGCCGGTGCTCGTCCACGTGGTGACGCAGAAGGGCAAGGGCTATGAGCCCGCCGTGATCGCCGACGACAAGTATCACGGCGTCTCCAAGTTCAACGTGGTGACGGGTGAGCAGGCCAAGGCGAAGGCCGGGCCGCCGAGCTACACGAAAGTGTTCGCGCAGGAGATGGTGCGCTGGGCGGAGAAGGATCCGCTGGTAGTCGGCATCACGGCTGCGATGCCGTCGGGCACGGGCCTCGACCTGTTCGGCCAGAAGTTTCCGGAGCGCTGTTTCGATGTCGGCATCGCCGAACAGCATGCGGTGACGTTCGCGGCCGGTCTGGCTGCGGAAGGCATGAAGCCGTTCGCGGCGATCTACTCGACCTTCCTGCAGCGCGGCTATGACAGCGTCGTCCACGATGTGGCGATCCAGAAGCTGCCGGTACGGTTTGCGCTCGATCGCGCGGGGCTGGTCGGCGCGGATGGCCCCACGCATGCGGGATCGTTCGACGTCGGCTTCCTCGGCGCGCTTCCGGGCTTCGTGCTGATGGCGGCGGCCGACGAGGTCGAGCTGCAACGCATGGTGGCGACGGCGCACGCGATCGACGATCGCCCGAGCGCCTTCCGCTATCCGCGCGGCGAGGGCATCGGGCTGCAAATGCTGGACGATCCGCAGCCGCTTGAGATCGGCAAGGGCCGGGTGGTGAAGCAGGGCTCTACAGTTGCGATCCTGTCGTATGGGACACGCCTGCAGGAATGCCTGCGCGCGGCGGAGATGCTGGACAAGCAGGGGCTGTCGACGACGGTGGCCGATGCGCGCTTCGCCAAGCCGCTGGACGAGGCGCTGATTGCCCAGCTGGCCAACAACCACGAGGTGCTGATCACGATCGAGGAAGGCGCCAGGGGCGGCTTCGGCGCGTTCGTGCTGCATTCATTGGCGGAGCGTGGGCTGCTGGACAAGGGTCTCCGCATCCGCACGCTGACACTGCCGGATATCTTCCAGGACCAGGATACGCCAGACCGCATGTACGAGCAGGCGGGTCTCGACGCCCGCTCGATCGCAGCAAGCGCCATCAAGGCGCTGGGCCGCGGCGACGAACGCGCGCTGAAGCTGATCGCAGGTTAATCTGACCACCTTGCAGGTTCTTCCGAGCGTTCCCAACTCCTTGGTGGGATGCCGCGACATGGGAGAATGGGATGCCGACCATAGACTTTAATAAGCCGATCGAAGTTTTCTGGGCCCTTACGGAAGAAGTTACGTCCGCAAGGTTCTTGCGTGCGCAGATCGCGCAGGTTGGGCGCTATGAGATCGAATGGCGCAACAAACGCTGGACCGTTGATGTTGATAACCTAGTGATCGGTCCGACTGAGGAAACGGGGTTCCTCGCTGAGGATTTTCAAGTTCGGAACGTCGCGGCTAACTAGCTAAGCCTCCGGCGCCTGTTTCAGCTTCTTCACCAACTCCTGTCTCACCTTCCACGGCTTGAAGCTGGCGTGCAGGCGCGAGAGCCAGTGGCTGTTCACGGCGAGATAGGGCTGGCCAAGCTCGCGTGGGCTGGGGAGGATTTTGCGCGAGAGAATGTCGATGACGTGCGCGATTTCCTCGGGCGAGGCGAAGACCAGCGATCGGCCGCGGTGATCCACCAACCAAACCGGATAGCCCTTGCCGTGGACTGGACGTGGGCAGGGCGGATCGAACACAGTGGCGGACCAGTATGGCCCGTCCACCGCGCGATGCACCCACGGGGTGATCGGCGTGCGGACAGGAGTGTCGCGGTACTCGATGCGAATCTGCATGTGGGAGAAATCACGGTGGCGAAGGTTTCCGTCAAGCAGGCCGAGAAAAAGCTCATCGCGTTTGCGCTGACCTATCCCGAAGCCGTGCTGGAGCATCCGTGGGGCCATGACGCCGTGAAGGTGAAAGGCAAGATGTTCGCGACGTTCGGAGGCGGCGAGAGCCCGAAGGCGTTCTCGATGACCGTGAAGCTGCCTGTATCTTCTGAAATGGCGCTGACGCTGCCGTGGGTGGAGCCAACGGGATATGGGCTGGGCAAGTCTGGCTGGGTGACGGCGCGGCTGAAGACGGGCGCCGACGTCGATTTCGAGACGATGAAAGGCTGGATCGACCAGAGCTATCGCGCGGTGGCGCCGAAGACGCTGGTGAAGGCGCTGTCCGTGATTGAGCCGAGGAAACGGTGACACGCGTCGCGGTCAGACGATCGCGACCTGCGCCTTGATGGCGTCGCTCTCGGTTGCTGCAGGCTCTTCGCTGCCTGGCTTTTGGCGCGGGATGGTCTGTGCGGCGACCTCGTCCTTGGCGCGGGTGTCGCGCACCAGGGGCGCCCCGATCAGGGCGCCGATCACGCGCAGCGGCGGGGTGTGATCGCAGATCACCTTGAACATGATCAGCAGCGGCAAGGCCACCACGCCGCCGATGGGGCCCCACAGCCAGATCCAGAACGATACGACCAGGATGATTGCCAGCGGGTTCAGCGTCATCCGCTTGCCGACGATGGTTGGCGTGATGATGTTCGCCTCGAGGAAGCTGATCGCCATGAAGGCAAGCAGGGGGAAGGACGCTTCAAGCAGCGTCTCGAATGTCGCGAGGCCGGCCATGCCGAGCAGGCCCATCATGATGGCGGGGCCGAGGAAGGGAATGAAGTTGGTGATGAAAGCGAGGCCGCCCCACATGATCGGCTCGGGCAGGCCAAGCTGCCAGCACGCGATGCCGGTTCCGACGCCGACGACAAGGTTGATGATCGAGAATGTCACCATGTACCCGGTCACGCGGCGCCCGACATCGCGGAAGACGCGGGCTGCGCGGACGCGTGCTGCTAGTGATGGTTGGAAGGCGATATACTTGATGCGGAATTCCTCGCGCGTCAGCAGCAGGAAGAAGCACAGGATAAACACGAAGCCGGCTTGCAGGAGTGCGCCCCCGGCCGACGCCATGATCGTGGTGGCCAGACCTTGCTCCTGCACCACCACGGTGCGCGACGCCGGCGTTGCGGGATCGACGATGCTCATGCCCTCGACTTCCTTGGAAATGTCGGTGAGCGGCTTCAGCGGCGCCTGAAGTTCCTGAAGGTGGCGCTCGGCGCGCTTCATCATCGCGGGGGCGTCTTCCATCAACCGCGAGGCTGGTTCGGCAATCAGCGAAAACGCCATGTACGCCACGAACCCTGCGGTCAGGAGACCCATCACGGCGGCCAAGGGGCGCGGAATCCAGATGAGTTCGAGAAGCCGACACAAGGGCGCGAGCAGCACCGCAAAGACGAGCGCGAGCGCGATCGGCACCAGGAAACCCTGGGCCGCCCAGAAGGCGACGCAGAGGCCAAGAACGCCCAGCACTGCGAGGCTGATGGCGGAGACAAGCTGAGGATTTCGCCCTACGATCAGGAAGGGTTCCTGCGTGGCGATACCTGCAAAGGTCGAGGCGCGCTTGCGTCTTGCCATGTCGATGTCCGCCCGGGTCCAGCGATGGAAACGCCGGATAGGGCTGCGGGGTTCCGTTCGACCGTTCGGGGGCGTGACGCACAGCCGAGACCCATTTGGGCATGCGTTTCGTGGCAAACCGGCGTATGATCCGTTCACTGGCCGTTCAGGCAGAACGGGACAGCCTGAGCGGGCTGACGAGGGAGGTAACACGATGAAGAATGCCAGGTTTCTTTTCGCCGCAGCGGCCGCCGCACTGCTCGCCGGCTGCGCGACGCCGCCAACCGACATGGCGGACGCCAAGCCTGATCCGCGTCAGGGCGAGGAAGTGAGCAACATCTGCTTCGCCCAGCAGATCCGCAACTGGCGCGAACTCGACAATCGCTCAGTGATCGTCGAGGCGAGAATGAACGATGAATACAAGCTCGAACTGATCGGCACATGCAATCCGCGGGATGCGTTCCTGAACATCGGGCTGATCTCGCGTGGCGGCAGTTCCTGCCTGACGAAGGGGGACAGGTTGGTCACGGACGCGCGCTACAATGATGGCTCTTGCAGCATCCGCCGCATCTACAAGTGGAACAAGGACGCGGTTCAGGCCCAAGCCGGCGCGACCGCCGGCTGATCGTTACGCGCCACGCTCCTCCGGTGTGACAAAAAGAAAGGCCCGGGAAGCGATGCTTCCCGGGCCTCCCTTTTAGATGGACCGGGCGGGCTGCACGTCCGCCCGGTCCGCCGGGCCGCGATCAGGTTGGACCCAGCGATCACGGCCCGGAACGCGCACGCGCCTGGCGACTACTGCCAGTAACGCGGGGCCTTGTAGTAGTCGTACACTTCGTCGCGAAGCGTGGTGTTGCCATCGCCGCGCGTCAGCTCATCGATGCCGTCGGAGGGGGCGGATTCGAGCTGTTCTTTCGTCATGTTCACCACATAGCCTTCACGGCCCTTCTCGTAGTCGAGCGTGGACCAGGGAAGCGGGTGGAACTTCTCGTTCATGCCGAGGAAGCCGCCGAAGCCGACGACCGCGAACATGATGTTGTTCGACTGCTTGTCGAGAACGACGTCCTCGACCGTGCCGATCTTGTCGCCAGACGGATTGTAGACGTTCGTGCCGATGACCTTGGTGGCGCGGATGGCGCTCGTGTGGCCGGTTGTCGTAGACATGGAAATTCCTTTCAGGCTGGGGATTACCGGGATTGAACGTGGCGCGCCGCAATCGGTTGCGTGATGTTCAGAAACGCGGCGCAAACAAGACAGCGCGGCGATGGCGCGTGGCTTGCACCTCGCGGACGATGGCGCCGGAAACCATGATTTCAACCGTTGTTCGGGATGTGGATGTGTGCGTGTGCACCTTCCGCCGGCCCTCGGTCGCGCGCCTGCTTGCCTCGCTGGCGACGCAGGACGTGCCGGGGGCGTGGAGGGTGCGGGTGATCATCGCCGACAATGACGACGTTCCGTCTGGCCGAGAAACAGTGCTTCGCGCGTTCGCTGAGCTGGGACTCGACGGCGTTTACCTTCACGCACCGGCGCGGAACATTTCGGTTGCGCGCAATGCCTGCCTGAATGCCGCCAGCGCATCGCTGATTGCCTTCGTCGATGACGATGAAATTGCGCGGTCCAATTGGCTCGCCTGCCTTGTATCGGAACTGGACCGGACGCGGGCGGACGTGGTGTTCGGCAAGGTTAACGCCTCATACGACAAGGATGCGCCGTCCTGGCTAAGCCGGGCGGACCTGCATTCGACGCCTCCGCCGGTCCGGCGCGGCAAGATCGATGGCGGGTACACCTGCAACGTCCTGATGCGGCGCACGGCTGTTGGCGCGTTCAGGTTCGATCCGGCGTTGGGGTGCAGCGGCGGCGAGGATACGACATTCTTCGCCATGCTGGCGCGTTCTGGCGTGGCCATGGCTTACACGCCGGCGGCGGTGGTGGTTGAGCCTGTCGGGCCGGGCCGTTCGAATTTGAGATGGCTGACGACGCGGGCTTACCGGGCGGGTCAGACATACGGCTTGCTGCGGCTGCGCGATGGGGAGGCGAGCGCTGTCGTCGGCGCGGCGTCGCTCGCGAAGATTGCGTGGTGCCTGGCGATTGCGGGGCTGACGATCTGGTCGCCGGTACGGTGGCGCCGGGCGGCGGTGCGCGCGCACCTGCATGGGGGCGTGCTGGGCGCGGCGCTGGGGCGAGCGCCGATCGAACTGTATGGAGCCGCGCGTGGCTGACACCGGCATGGCTTCAACGCTTCTCCTTGACAGGCCCATCAGCGAGACTCCAACGGGCGCCCAGCCGCGCGTGCGCGTGGCCGGTGGGGACGAAGTCGTCGTGGTGATCCCGACACTGAACGAGGGGCGGCACATTGAGGCATGCGTGCGCTCGCTGATGACCGGCGATGCGCGGCTGCGCCAGGTGGAAATGATCGTTGCGGACGGCGGCAGCCGGGACTGGACCCGAGCGGTTGTGGAGATGCTGCAGGAGGAGTTCCCGAACCTGCGCCTGCTGAACAATCCCAAACGGCTGCAATCGGCAGCCGTGAATCTCGCTGCGCGTGACGCCGGCATTGGACGGCGCATTCTGATCCGGTGCGACGCGCACGCGATCTATCCGCCGAACTATGTGATGCGGGTGGCGGATTCGCTCGCGCGGCGCGGGGTGGCTTCAGTCGTCGTGCCGATGGATGCGGAAGGCACGACCTGTTTCCAGAAGGCGAATGCCTGGATCGTCGATACGCCCCTTGGTTCGGGCGGATCGGCGCATAGGGGCGGGCGGACATCAGGCTTCGTCGATCACGGGCACCACGCCGCCTTTGATCTCAAGACGTTCCTGCATGTGGGCGGCTATGACGAGACGTTCTCGCACAATGAGGACGCCGAGTTCGACACGCGCCTGCGAAAGGCCGGGGGCCGCATCTTCATGGATGCCGACATCCGCCTGATCTACCTGCCGCGCGCGACGATCAGCGCGCTGGCGCGGCAATACTACAATTATGGGCGAGGCCGCGCACGCACACTTCTGAAGCATGGCGAAAGGCCGAAGCTGCGGCAGCTGATCCCGCCAGTCACGCTTGTGGCCTGTCTCGGCGGATTTGCCCTGGCGCTGGTTACGCCGTGGGCGCTCATTGTGCCGGGAAGTTATCTCGCGGCTCTGGCGGGGGCGTCTCTCGTAGTGGCGGCGCGGCGCCTGTCGCTGTGCGGCCTGCTGGCGGGGGTTGCATCCGGCGTCATGCACATGAGCTGGTCAGCGGGACTGCTGCGGCAGCTTCTGTCCAGACGAGCGAGCTGACCGTCTGCCTGGGCGAGCGCCCGCAGGCGGATGGAACTTCGTGGAACCTTCCTGTCAGCCGAGCGTACCAGAGAGCTGTCGCCACGTGCGCCGGCTGCTTTCCTTCGACAACTTGTTCCAGTTCAATCCGCGGCGCCTGCCTGCCGCGCGAGAGGCACGCAATTGCATGTCAGACACCCAGTACCTGATCCGCCATCAGCAGGCCGCCAGATTTCGCCAGCGGTCGATCGGCAAAGCGCTCAGACTGGTCTACGCGGGCGTGGTCGCAGAACCGCCGCCGGAGGGCTTCCTGCTGTTGCTGGTGGAAGCGGATCAGGCCCACACGCATCTGTAGGACCTGAGCCCGCGTTCGCCCCCATTGATGACGGCACCTTCAAGTCTCAGCTCATTGCACTGATCCCTCATCTCCGTGCGTTCGCTTTCAGCATGACGCACCGCCCCGAGGCCGAGGATCTGGCGCAGGAAACGATGATCAAGGCATGGCGGGCGCGGAGCAGCTATCAGGCCGGCACCAACTTCAAGGCATGGCTGTTCACGATCCTGCGTAATGAACACTATTCGCGCGGACGACGTGCGTGGCGAAGCGTAGCCCTCGATCCGGGTGTTGCGGAAAGCACGCTGGTCGCCAACGACGATCCGTCGATGCGGGAGGAGTTGCTTGATGTGAGGAACGCCATGCAGATGCTGTCGTTCGATCAGCGCCAGGCGCTGGTCCTGGTGACGGCGGCGGGGCTTTCCTACGCAGACACAGCGGCGATCTGCGGATGTGCAATCGGCACGGTAAAGAGCCGCGTCAATCGCGCGCGAGCGGAGCTTGTCGGCATTCTGGAGCGTCAGAGTGGAAAGCAGCGAGCGCAGTCCGACGTTTCGGCCTCGACGGCTTTCAACACGATCATGACGGAAGCTGCGGCGATGCAGGTCCAGCCGGCGCATGGTGTTGGGGTTGCCGTTTCGACCTGATCCCTCGCGTCGTTCAGAGAGCCGGCGCCCGCAAGCGGCAGACCAGGCCGGCGTTGTGGAAATCAAGTTCCACTGCGCCATTGAAGGCGACGCCGAGGTTCCGGGTAATCAGGAATGAGCCAAAACCCCTTCGGTCCGGAGGCGCGCAGGGCGGGCCTCCATGTTCGCGCCAGACGAGTTCCAGCTGGTCATCGTTTCGCGTCCAGCTGATTTCGATCCGTCCGGACTCAATCGACAAGGCTCCGTATTTTGCCGCGTTGGTTGCAAGCTCGTGAAGGGCGAGGGTGAGCGCATGTGCCCGGCGGCCTTCCAGCGGAATCTCAGGCCCTTCCATGTCTATGCGATCGCCGTGGGCGCCATCCGCGCCATGCGGCGCGAGGGCGCTGGTGATAACTTCGGCGAGTGTGGCGATCCGCGTTTCCGACTCGATCAGGATCGCCTGCGCCATGCCGAGGGCATTGAGCCGCGCGCCGAACTCGCTGAGCTGGACGGGGTCGGAATGCCTGAAGGTCTGGCGGGCCATGGCCTGGACGACCGCCGGGAGATTCCCGATGCGGTGCTGCAGTTCTGCCGTGATGATGTCAGAGCGTGCGCCGGCCCGTTCCGCTCCGGCCAGTGCAACGCGCAATTGCGCGTTGTCCGCGACCAGGTCGATGACGGGCTCGTCGAGAAGCTCAAGAGTCTCGTCAGTCAGAACGGAGGTCCTCACGGGCGTGTTCAAGTTGTGCAGCATATCGATTGTCCGGGATCGAGTCTGTACGGTGGCCGAATGCGCCTCCCAATGATCCCGACAACCAGTCGATATCACACAAGCCCCCGAACACATACAACGCCACAATATCTCAGCGGGGACGCCAGAATGTCGAGTTGCGCTACTTTTGATTGTGTTTCGGGGGAAGCAAGCCCGCGCTATCCGGCGGCGTGCGATATTTCGGTGCGGTGCGGTTCAGCAATACCCTGTGCACTGGGCAGGCCCAGCGCCCGGTTGATCAGGCTGGCCAGTTCGCCGCGCGGCGCAACGAATGTGGACTGGGGCAGGTCGAGTAACCGCTTCCGATGAACCGCGACGGGTGATCCGTTGGCGGCGAGGCTGCGGACCAGCGCGGGCAGGGTGGCGGCGAGGTTCTCGGGCAGCGTAAAGCCGACGCCCCGCGCCTCGATCCAGCTGGCGGTCTGCGTGCCGGAGGGGGCGATCGACGGTACGCCATAATAGCCGCCTTCGTAGATCCGGTTGGGCAGCAGCCATGTCGAATTGAAGCCCGCCTCCATGAAGTCGCCGGCCCAGACGACGTCTAGATCAGCATAGATGCGGGCAAGGTCTTCAGGGGAGCGGTAGCGACCGTGGAAGGTGAGGTTGGGGACGCCCTGGACGCGTTCGTGGAAGTCCGGAATTTCGGTGAGTGCAGGCACGCCGTGAAGATGAATCTGGATGCTGGGTCCTGCCTCGCGCGCCACTTGTCGCAGCAGGTCGAGTGAGCGACGGCAGCGAAGCATGCCGATCCAGCCGAGTTGCAGCGGGCCGGTGCGAACGGCGGTGCGCGACGGGCGGGGGCCGTAGTCGGCGCCGGCGGCGAGTCGGTTTTCGAGGATATGCGGGACGTACCGTCCGCGATGCCGCAGCTCGAAATGATTGCGGAGGAAGCCCGGCGAGGAAACCACGAGAGCTTTCGTGCGCGTCAGCAGCGCGCCTTCGAGGCGGCGAACCATCAGGCCGAGCACGTCTTTCCTGGTCAGCAAACGATGAACGTCCAGCGCTTCATAGATGATCGGCGTCGTGAGGCCGGCATGGCGCCGGGCGAGGAAGGCGGTCGCCAGCATGTCGAGGTTGCGCGCGTAGATGACGTCGGCCCGGGCCAGCATGTCTCGCTGTGCTGCGGCCAGCCGTGCGCCTCGGGAGATGGACTTGATGCGCTGGAGATAGGCTGCGTCAAAGGTCCGGCCGAGATCGACATTGTCCCAGTCGACGCGTCCCTGATCCCCACGGCGCATGGTGAATCCGGTCACCTGCAGGCCGTCGTCGCGGAATCCCTGCACCCTGCGGCGCACGGCGGCGTCGTGGGCGTCGTGGGCGAAGAAGGCGACATGCGTCATCGGCGTGACAGGTGCAAGCCAGGCGCCTGCCGCAACGTGGTAACGTTCCGCATTCACACTAGTTAACGACTGGTTACACCACGGCGTGCGGGATGGCGTGGCTCGCCTGTTGCGTGGCAGCGGGTTCCGCCGAATCCCGGCGGCGGCCAAGTTCGGGAGTTCCTGTTGAGGTTTCCGCCCCTGCGAATGCGGGAATGGCTGGACTCCTGGCGCAAGTGGGCGCTCGGAGCGTGGGACGCATGTGTCCATTTCGCCGCGGGTCTGGGGCCGCCAGAATCGGCGGAAACGGGTTCCAAAGCCGCGTCGTTCGGCAGTCCGCCCGCCGCCGCTCCGGAAGGACGCCGTATCTATGCGGTGGGCGACATACATGGTCGCGCCGACCTGCTGGAGAAGCTGCTCCAGATCATTCGCAAGGACGCGCTTGGAGAGCCGGCAAAAGACAGGCCGATCCTGATTTTCCTTGGTGACTACATTGACCGGGGCTTCCAGTCGAAGCGGGTGATCGATCTCCTGCTGGGCGATCTCGTGTCCCCATTCGAGACGTATTTCCTGAAGGGGAACCATGAAGCGGCGATGCTTCAGTTCCTTAATGAGCCGGCGATGGGGCCGCGCTGGACGGAGTTTGGCGGCGCGGAAACGCTGGTGTCTTACGGTGTGAGGCCGCCGCGAACGCGCACATCCAGGGAGGAATGGGCCATCGCCTCGGACGCGTTGAACCGCGCCCTGCCGCCCGAGCACATCGATTTCCTGATGAGCCTGCGGCTCAGCGTTCAGATTGGCGGCTACATGTTCGTGCACGCTGGGGTGCGCCCGGGTGTGGACCTCGCCAGACAGTCCGAACAGGACATGCTGTGGATCCGCGAGGAGTTTCTCAATGACTCCCGGCCACTGGGAGCTGTCGTGGTTCATGGCCACACGCCCTCAACCCGCCCGCACCGCGATTCGAGGCGGATTGGCATCGATACAGGCGCCTATCTCAGCGGCCGGCTGACGGCGGCCCGGTTTGAGCATGAGGCCGTGGACTTCCTCTCGACTGGCCTCTCCCCAGAGCCAGCGATGGACACACGAACACATCACGAGGTTCAGAGTTGAATCCCATGAAGATCCTTGCGACCGCGGTCATTGGCATCGGCGCCGTGTTGCTGGCGGCGTGTGCGTCCGGCCCCGTCAATGGCGGGCCGGTTGACGCCGCGCCGGCGGGACTGACCGGCTATCGGCTCGGCTCGGGCGACGAGATCAAGGTTACCGTCTATGGCGAGCCCGAACTGTCGGGCAATTTCGTGGTTGATGGTGAAGGCGAGATCGCGATGTCGCTGATCGGCCAGGCGCCAATCGGCAATCTCACACTCACCGAGGCAAGCCAGAGCATCGAAGCGCGTCTCAAGGACGGCTACCTGCGCGATCCGAAGGTGACGGCGGAACTGGTGAAGGGACGTCCGTATTACATCCTTGGCGAGGTTAACAAGCCGGGCGAATATCCGTTCGTTTCAGGACTGACCGTGATGAACGCAATCGCGAGCGCCGGCGACTTTACCTACCGCGCCGACAAGGGCCGGATTCTCGTGAAGAGCGTGGACAGCCCGAACGAGCGCGAGGTTGTGCTCACGCCCACCACGGTTGTTCGTCCGGGAGACACCATCCGCGTGCGCGAACGCTTTTTCTGACCCGTAATCGTCCGGCTGTCCCAGGACAGGGCACCCTTTCGAGAGGGCAGTCTTGCTAAGTACCTGAATCAACTGGCAGGCGAAGTTATGCGTCTCCCGGCCCCGAACTTGCTACCTATTCCGCGAAATCGCGCTTCCAGAAGGTGAACGCTCATGAAGCTCCGTCTCAATGCACTGATGGTTACCACCGCGCTTGTCGCGATCATGGCGCCCGGCGCGCTTGCCCAGGAAGGCGACAATCCGTTCCTGCGCGGCCGCTACACCGCTGTGACGGAACGCGCGCAGCCCGAGCTCGACCCCGTGCCCGTGCGCGCTGGCGTGTTCGACATCAATGCGAGCATCGGCGCCTCGGCCGCCTACAACGACAATATCTTCGCCGAGGCAACAAACAAGGACAGCGACTTGATCTTACGGATCCAGCCGCAGGTGGATGCACGTTCGACCTGGTCGACCCATGAGATTGCACTGGGCGGCACCATCGACCACGAGGAATACAGGGATTACGACAGCGAAACATCGACGGACTACAAGGTCTACCTGAATGGCCGTCTCGATGTGACGCGGAGCTTCGCGCTCCGGGCTGGCGTCGACTCCCAGCACGTGACCGAGGAGCGCTACGAGCCGGCGTCGAACGGCGCGTTGGAACCAGCTGCGTTCGACGGCTATGGCGTGTTCGCCGGCGCCAGCTACCGCATGGACCGCGTCCAGCTTGAAGCCACGGTCGGCATGCGCGAGCAGGAGTACGACCAGGCCCAGCAGCAGCGCGACAATACGGACACCTACATCAATGCACGCGCCTCCTACGCCATCTCCCCGGATGTCGCCGTGTTCGTGCAGGGCCGCCGGAGCGAGCTGGATTATTCCTCCAACCGCGATGGCACGCGCACCACGATCGACGCCGGCGTGAACTTTGAACTCGCCGCTCCGTTCCGTGGCGAGATCGCGGTCGGCAGCTTCAACGATGAACGCGATGCCTTCGACGATACGAGCGGTCTCAGCGTCGCCGCCAACGTACAGTGGTTCCCGACACAGCTCACCACCGTCACGTTTGAAGCCTTCCGCGGCGCCACCGATCCGGGCCTCGCCGCCTCCGCCACCGCCGTCAGCTCGGTCTATGGCGTCCGCGTCGATCACGAGCTCTATCGCAATGTGCTGCTGTTCGGCGGCCTCCGCATGGAGAACGATACGTTTGAAGGCACATTGATCGACCGCGAGGACGATGCCCTGGCTGGCTGGTTCGGCGCCGCCTGGAAGCTCAACCGGCACGCGCGTATCGAAGCGCAGTACTCTGGCCGCGCCCAGGAATCGAGCGGCGGGACCGCCGGCCCGGATCTGGACCAGAACGTGCTGAGCATAGGCGTGCGCTTCTTCCCGTAGGGGAGAACTGCGCCGAAACGGCAAGCCCGGAGTCGCCCGGGCCGGACTGGAGTAAAGTGTGAACAAGATCTCCCACATCGAGATGGCCACTGGCTATCCGCGCGGTGCGCCCATGCTTCTGGGTCCCGTCGGAGAAGGCGAGAACGTCATCACCGTGCAGCGCATCGTCCGCGCCGTGCGGCGGAGGCTGGGCGTCATGCTCGCCGTGTTCGCGCTGACCTTCGCCGTCGTCGCCTTCCAGACCTTCCAGCTGAAGGCGGCTTATACGGCCACATCGCGCGTCATCATCAATTCGCGCGACCAGAATGTGGTCGATATCGGCGCAGTGCTATCGGGAATGCCGGCCAATGTCGGCGCCATCGAGACCGAGGCCGAAATCCTGCGCAGCCGCACGCTGATCGAGAAGCTGGTCAAGCGGCTGGACCTGGTCAACAACCCCGAATTCAACGGCGCCAAGGCAGTACCGAGCGACTGGGACAAGAACGTCGCGGGCGCCAAATCCTTCATCAAGGGGCTTCTTCCCTTCGGAAAGAATGACGCGGAGAGCAATGCGCCGCCAGTCGATCCGGCCGATGCCGCGCGCGCCGAACTCGACGGCGTGATCGGAACAGTGCGTAACGCCGTGTGGGTCAATCGCCTCGGCAACACGTTCATCATCGAGATCAGCGCGACCAGCGCCGATCGGAAAACTGCGGCCTCGATCGCCAACACGCTGGCTGACGTCTATCTCGACAACCAGCTCGACACGAAATTCGCGGCGACGCGCCGCGCGCAGGAATGGCTCGACGCCCGCGTCGCCGAACTGCGCGACGAGCTTCGCGATGCCGAGAGCAAGGTCGAGGCGCACCGTGCAAGCACCGGCCTGCTGCGCACCGGCGGCGACACCCTGACCGAACAGACAATACGTGAAATCAACGCCCAGCTGACCACTGCGCAATCGGAATACGCGACCAAGAGCGCGCGGCTGCGCAACATGAATAGCCAGATGCGTGGCGGCGCCAGCATCGACACGATCGCCGAGGCCCAGAATTCGGCAACGATCGCCAATCTCCGCGCCGCCCAGAGCGTGCTCACCGCCCGCAAGTCTGACGTTGTTCGCCGCTACGACATCAAGCACCCGGAGTATCAGCGGGTGATCGCCGAAGAGCAGGACAATGAGCGGCAGATCAACGCCGAACTGCAGCGCATCGCCTCTTCGCTGGACCAGGAAGTCCTGATCGCGCGCGAGCGCGTCTCCAGCCTGCAGGGCAGCCTCGGCCGCGCCAAGGGCGAACTGACAGCCAACAATCGCGCTGGCGTGCAGCAGGCGGCGCTCGAGCGCGACGCCGACGCCACGCGCACGCTGTTCGAGGAGTTCAACGGCCGCTTCAAGGAAACTGCCGAGCTGAAAGGCATCACCGAGGCTGACGCCGTGGTGGACAGCTATGCGCCCGTGCCCGGCGGGCCGAGCTTTCCCAACACCAATCTCAATCTGATGCTGGGCTTCATGCTGGGCCTCGCGCTGGCGGGTCTGGTCGGGCTCATTCTGGAGCTGCTCGACAACTACATGTCCTCGCCAGAGGAAGTCGAGCAGGTCGCCGGCGTTCCCTATATCGGTCAGATTCCGCTGCTGCCGCCCGCAACGGCGTTCTCGAAAGTGCGTGCGAAGCCTGGCGACTATCTCGTGGACAAGCCGCACTCGGGCTTTGCCGAAGCGTTCCGCCACCTGCGCGCCTCGATCATGTTCGCCGATATCGACAAGGCGGCCAAGACGGTTGCGGTGGTCTCGTCGCTGCCGAGCGAAGGCAAGACGAGCATGACGTTCTGCCTCGGGCGCATGGCCTCGATGTCAGGCACGCGCACCATCGTGATCGACGGCGACATCCGGTTGCGCCAGCTGACGGAAACGTCGGGCGTTGCATCCGAAGCCGGACTTCTGGAATACCTGTTCGGCGAGGCCAAGCTGGAGGACGTCATCAAGACGGACGACAAGACAGGCCTTCACATCATGCCGCTGTCGGACCGCAAGCATACGCCGCGCGATGTGTTCGGCAGCCGCGCCTTCGACGCGCTGCTCCTGTTGCTGCAGCAGAGCTACGATCTGATCGTCATCGACACGGGCCCGATCCTGCTGATGGCGGAGGCGCGCGTGGTTGTCTCGAAGGTGGACCAGGTCGTCGTCGCCACGCGCTGGCGCAAGACCAACCGGAACACGCTGCGCGACACGATGAAAATCCTACGCGATTTCCACGCCAACATTGCAGGCGTTGTGCTGACCTTCGTAGACTTGCGCAAGAAGGGCCACCACGCCTACACGTCCGCGAACTACAGCGCTTACGCGAAATATTATCAGGACACCTGAGCGAGCGCCTGTTCGAGGTCGGCGATCAGGTCGGATGGGTCTTCGAGGCCGATCGACAGGCGGATGAGCGGGCCGCCGAACCTGGGCGCCGATGCGGTACGCTTGAGCTGCGGGTCACAGTGGATGACCAGGCTCTCGAATCCACCATAGGAAAAGCCGAGGCCGAAAAGGTCGAGCGCGTCGAGGAAGGCGTGGATCTTCGCGGTTGGCGTCGGCTTGAGCACGATGCTGAACAGGCCCGATGCGCCGGTGAAGTCGCGTTTCCACAGATCGTGGTTGGGATCGCTCGCAAGGGCGGGGTGGAGAACGCGGGCAATCGCCGGGTGTTTTTCCAGCCAGCGCGCGATCTCCAGCGCGGCGGCCTGATGATGGTCCATGCGCATCGCCAGCGAGCGTGCGCCGCGCAGCACCGCATAGGCGTCATCGGGCGCGACGTTGACGCCCAGGTCGGCGATCGTTTCCTTGAGGCGCGCGAGCAGGTTGTCGTCGTTGAGATGAATGGCGCCGTTGAGGATGTCGGCGCCGCCGCTGACATATTTTGTATTGGCCTGCACCGAGAGATCGAAGCCCAGCGCCAGCGGTTTGTGAAAGACGCCCGCGCTCCAGGTGTTGTCCATCACCGACACGACGTTGGCCGCGCGTGCGGCGGTGGCGATCGCAGGCGCATCGGCAATCTCGAACGTCATCGAGCCGGGACTTTCGACGAAGATCAGCTTCGTCTCGGGGCGGATTAGCGCGGTGATGCCGGCGCCGATCAGCGGATCGAAATACGTTGCTTCGCAACCCCAGCGCGGCAGCATGCGATCGACGAAGCGGCGCGTGGGGCCATAAACATTGTCGCCCACCAGCACATGCCCGCCCGCGCCCGCGAAGGCGAGGAAGGGCAGGATGCAGGCCATCAGGCCGGATGGCGCAAGCACGCAATGGTTTGCGCCCTCGATTTCGCAGAGCGCCTGTTTCAGGGCTTCGTGCGTGGATGTCCCGTGACGCCCATAAGTCCAGCCGCCTGGCTCGAACAACTTCGAGGCGCTTTCGACGATAACGGTGGACGCTTTCTGAACGACGGGGTTGACGCCGCCCAGGGTGAGCTTGCGGTCGCGTGCGGCATGGGTGAGGCGCGTGCCGAGGCCGCGTGGCCTTCCTGACTTGCCTTTGTCACCCATGGTTCAGCCTGTCTCGACCGCGCCGCCGCTGTCCGGCTGCGCCCACTCGGCCCATGACCCATCATAGACCGCGGCGCCATCGTGCCCAAGCATCGACTGGGCGAGCGCGACGATTGCGGCGGTGACGCCCGAGCCGCACGTGTTGATGATCGGCTTCGACATGTCGACGCCGGCCTTCTCGAATGTCGCACGCAATTCGGATTCCGGCTTGAGGCGGCCGTCGGCGGCGATCAGGTCGGCATAGTAAACGTTGAAGGCGCCGGGCATGTGGCCCTTGCGAAGGCCGGGTCGCGGCTCCTCGACCTCGCCGCGAAAACGCGGGCCGGAGCGCGCATCCACGACCTGCGCTGACATCCCGCCGACCGTCTGCTTCATCTGCTCGAGATTGCGGACAAGGTCCTGGCGCGGACGAACGGTGAAGTGCCGGTCCGCCATGAAATGTGGCGGCAGGTCTTCCACCGCGCCGCCCGCATTGCGCCACGCATTGAAGCCGCCGTCGAGCACGGCGACGTCCGCATGACCCATCGTGCGGAACATCCACCACGCGCGCGCCGAAGCGAGGAATCCGTTCTGGTCGTAGCAGATGACGCGGTGGCCATCGCCGAGACCCAGTCGCCGCACGCGCGAGGAAAACTTCTCCGGCGGTGGCAACATGTGGGGAAGGGGAATGGTGGTGTCCGCGATGTCGTCGATGTCGAAATGGCGGGAGCCGGGGATGTGGTGCGCGTCATACGCCTGCTTGCCGGTCTGCGGAGAGTCCGGCATGAACCAGCTGCAATCCAGCACACGCACGTCCGGCGCGCTGAGATGCGACTTCAGCCATTCGGCCGAAACGACCGGTTTTTCCGGTGTGATAGGCGCGACCATCGGCGGCCGGCTCCATGCTTTGACGACTGACCTGAACCAACTAGCCAGAGCCGCAGGCTCCGGCAAGGCGAGTATGTGAACTCAGTGCGCGTGGCGGGCGAAAAGCGTGCTGCGAGGGCGCCCTGCTGCATCGGATGTATCGTTAACGGATATGCCGATCCCGTTCTGAACCAGATTCCTTCCATCCACCGCCGCTGTTCGGAAACGCGACAAGAGCGCGACATAGTCGCCTCTCTGGCTTGCTTTTTTTAAGCTTCGCGCGGGGCGTGAAGCAGATTGTTCGCTGCATTGCAGACTGTGAACATGGCTAACGGGCCGATTGTTCTCGCCAGTGGAGCAGTGGCGTCGGCGAACTCTCGCTGGTCGGGAAAAAGGGGGGGCGCCGCACGGCTTCGGCGGCGTTTCAACGCCCTCTGGGGAACAAGGAATCAAATCAGACCAGACCAGCCTTACTGGTCCGGGGATTGCGTTTGCCGTTAAGGCGAATGCCGGACGAAGGGTAGCGAAATGGAAAAAGGCAGCGGCTTTGACGCTGGCCGGTTCGAGGTCTGGAGCGAAGCTCCGACTGTCCGAACCAGCTATCGCGTGCAGACCAGCAACCTGAAGCGCCTGATGGATGTCGTCATCGCGTTTACACTGCTCGTGTTTCTTTCGCCGTTGCTGATCGCGATCTATGTGGCGATCAAGATTTTCGATCCGGGACCGGCGCTGTTCAGACAGCTTCGCGTTGGGCGCGATGGCGAGCAGTTCATGGTCCTGAAGTTTCGCTCGATGCGTGTGGACGCAGAAGAGCGTCTTGCGCAGATGCTTGCGGCAGACCCCGCCGCGCAGGAGGAGTGGAACGGCTTCCAGAAGCTTCGCCGCGACCCGCGTGTGACGGTCGTCGGCCGGATCCTGCGAAAGAGCAGCCTCGATGAACTTCCGCAGCTGGTTAACATCCTTCGGGGCGAGATGTCCCTGATCGGCCCGCGGCCAGTCACGATGGCGGAAGTCCATCGCTACGGTTCGGCCTACCCGTTCTATGCTGCAGTGCGTCCCGGCGTGCTGGGCCTGTGGCAGGTCAAGGGCCGCAACCGCCTGACCTATCCCGAACGCGTCGCCCTCGACGTGCGCTATGTGACGACCTGGTCGATATGGCAGGATGTGAAAATCTGCGCGCTCGCGATCCCCGTCGTGCTCCTCGGTCTCGGCGCGTATTGATCTTCGCCGCGGCGCGGCAAAAATCTTCGCGAAGTTTCAAGTCTGTAACGTGACGCAGCGGTCTCAAGTGAATTCTCGCGAAACTGACGGCGTCATCAGGAAACTTCGTCGTTCCCCCCGCTTGTGGAATTTTTAAGACGGCCATTCAATTGTAACCAGCAAGGTTGTTCACGCGTTGAGTACCGCGAGTCTGCCAAATTCGCTGGAGTGTCAGTTGGCGATTACAGAGCATCAGTCGATCTGGCGGAGCGCGCCGCTCCGTGGGAACGCGGAAACCTCCTACGCTGCAAGCCGTCTGCGCGATGACGCTGCGAGCGATGACGCATTGGCGCTTGAGCCGCAGTGGGCGCGCTGGAAGGTTACCGTCGTGGTCGTCCTGTTCTGCACGGCGTTCTGGTCGGGTGTCGGTTACATCGCCACGCAGTTGCTCGGCTAGGCCTCATACCAGGACGGTGTTGGGAGGCCTTTTTCCTTCAGGAAAGAGCCGTTGTACAGCTTCGACAGGTAGCGGTTTCCATAGTCGCACAGGATGGTGACGACGGTTGAGCCCGGCCCCAGTTTCCGCCCTAGTTCGATCGCCCCCGCGATGTTTATCCCGGACGAGCCGCCCAGACACATTCCCTCCTCGCGTGTAAGTGCGAACACGATTCGCAGGGCGTCGGCGTCTTCGATCCGCCAGGCGTCATCGACCTCCACGCCTTCGAGATTGGCCGTGATGCGCGACTGGCCGATCCCCTCCGTTATGGATGTGCCTTCGGACTTCAGCTCGCCTGTCTTGTAGTAGGAGAACAGCGAGGCGCCGCCGGGGTCGGCAAGGCCGATCTGGATCTTCCTGTTTCGCTCTTTCAGCGCCATCGAGACGCCCCCGAGCGTACCGCCAGAGCCCACAGCGCAGATGAAGCCATCGACCTTGCCGTTGGTCTGGTCCCAGATCTCCGGTCCCGTGGTCTCGTAGTGTGCGCGCCGGTTGGCCGTGTTGTCGAACTGGTTGGCCCAGACCGCGCCCAGCGGTTCGGTCTTCGCCATCTCCTCCGCGAGGCGTGCGGAATACTTCACGTAATGGTTCGGATTGGCGTAAGGGACCGCGTCTACCTCGACCAGTTTTGCGCCGAGGCTGCGCACCGCATCCTTCTTTTCCTGGCTCTGGGTGCGCGGCATCACGATCACGGTGCGGTAGCCGAGGGCATTGCCGACGACCGCAAGGCCGATGCCGGTGTTTCCTGCGGTTCCCTCGACAATCACGCCGCCCGGCTTCAAGTGGCCAGACTTCTCCGCATCGCGGATCATGCCAAGGGCCGCGCGGTCCTTCACCGACTGGCCGGGGTTCAGGAACTCGGCCTTGCCATAGATGTTGGCGCCGCTGAGTTCCGACGCGCGCCGGAGCCTGATCAGGGGCGTGTGGCCGATGGCCTCGATCACGTTGGCGTAGGTGCGCATCGCTGGCCCCGTCTGGTCAGGAGAGATGGGTTCCGGTGGGTTCCGGAAGGTTCCTATGAGTTAGGGAGATTGCGCTCTCGGATCAACAGCGTAGCCATGATCCGGGGCGGTATGGGGCGCGTAACACGCCAATAACAGAGGCCCTGTCATGAAATGGATTTCGTTGCTTTTCCTGGCGGTTCTGGCGCCCATGCCGGCGCTGGCCCAGCCATGGACGCCCGCGCATGGAGCGCGGCTGGAGTTCGACGTCCTGCGTGATGGGGGCAAGTTCGGCACCCATGTGCTGAAATTTTCGCGTGAAGGCGAGACGCTTACGGTGGACACTGATGTGGAACTCCGCGTCGCGCTGGGGCCGCTGACACTGTTCGAGTACATCCATGACGTCACCGAGAAGTATGTTGGCGACCGCCTCGTGTGGGTCGGCTCGCGCACCAAGAACGAAGGCAAGTGGAAGACGCTGGCGGCGGAACCCGTCGAGGGCGGGCTGAAAGTGACCGCCGAGGCGTTCAAGGGCGTGCTGAAGGGCACGGTTATCCCCTCGACGCACTGGAACGAGAACGAGATGAAGCAGCCCAAGATGTTCTCGACCGAGACGGGCGAGATGCTGCCGATCAAGGTTGCGGACCGCGGCATCGAGAAGGTCAAGGTTGGCGGCGCAACGCTGGACGCTCGCCGCTACGACGTCGATTCCGAAATCGATGCGAGCTTCTGGTATGACGGGCAGGGCCGGTGGGTCAAAACCGCCTTCGAGACGCAGGGCTCGAAGATCGAGTACGTGCTGCGGAAACTGCCGGCATAGACGCGTCACGTCCGGCGGTTTCGTCTTGGCGGGCGGTCAACAAATCCGGTGTTGAACGACGCGACTTTGCTCCCGTGGCCTCGCACGCCACGTGAGTTTCAAACCGCTCTCAATGCGGCATTCCCGTCATTGTAGTCGCCCCCTGTTAGGTTACGGGCACGTCTTCCTGGCATCTACCCCCTGTGTATGGCGTCGAACAGACAGTCCAGTCTGGATGACAGCAGGTTTCTCAACCTCGGGATTCGGTCCCGCCACCGACATCAGGGGCTGACGCCATGACGGCGCGCAAATTTTCTTTGGCTTTCGACTGCATGTGCGGGCCGGGTGGCTTTGGCCTCCTTCATGCGCTATATGGCAACTCATCGGACAGCGACCGTTTGGCGGCGTCCGGCAGAGAGATGTGTGTGCTCCCCGTCGTTTTGCGGGACTGAAGCATGCCCATCCCAAAGCAGTCCGACAGCAGGAATCGTATTCTCGCGCGTATCCAGCCTGGTGATTTCAGCCTGCTGCGAGGACAGCTGGAGAGCGTCAGCATGGTGTCCGGCGACATCCTGCAGGGCGCGGCCGAGCCCGCGAAGTATGTGTACTTCGTGGAGTCAGGGATCATTTCCCTGCTGGCGCCGCTGGAGCAGGGCGGCCGCATCGAAGTGGGCCATATCGGGCGCGAAGGCGCTGCTGGCGTTCACGCGGCGCTGGGCGCAGATACGCTGACATCCGAGATCATGGCGCAAAGCGACGGCATCACCTTGCGCGCCGAGTCGTCGGCGTTGCGCGGCCTCATGGAGCAGTCGCCGCCGCTTCGCACCGCGCTGAACAATTTCGCCAACGTCCTCTACGCCCAGGTCGCGCAGACTGCGGCCTGCAACAGCGCGCATGAAGTCGTGCAACGCCTCGCGCGCTGGCTGTTGATGGTGCACGATCGCACGGATGGCGACACGTTCCACCTGACCCACGAAGTGATCTCGCTCATGCTGGGCGTGACGCGGCCGGGTGTGACGATTGCGGCCGGTACACTGCAGAAGTCGGGATTGATCCAGTATACGCGCGGACGTCTGACCATCGCGGACAGGCATGGTCTCGAGGCGGCCTCGTGCGAGTGCTACAGGATCGTCGCCGCGTACTATCAGGCCGAACGCATCTAGGCGTCTGACGCGAGCTTCAGCCCGATCATCCCGGCGAGGATGAGCAGGGCCGACGCGATGCGCATGAGACTCGCCGCTTCGCCCAGCACGATGATGCCGAGGATGAAAGCGCCGATGGCGCCGACGCCGGTCCAGATCGCGTAGGCTGTGCCGAGCGGAAGCTCCTTCATCGCCAGCGACAGCAGCCAGAAACTGCCGATCATCGCGACGATGGTGACTGTCGTTTCGACAGGCTTCGAGAACCCGTCCGACACTTTCATCATGTAAGCCCAGACGACTTCGAGTAGTCCGGCGATACCAAGAAACACCCAAGCCATGATGGCCCTCCATCAAAGGTCGGGCCGTCCCGAATGTGCGCCCATGTGGGGGAGGTCGTCCTCACTTGCGGGGGATGTGCCGCAGGGGCGCGAATAGGTCAACGAAGCTGGGAACGCGATTGCCAAGCGTCAATTACCTCTTGGCTTTGGAAGCACCCGCCCGGAACACCATGTATTGACCACGGCCAACGCGAAGAAAGCGAGGTTTGCGACCTTGGGCGACGTGGTATCCTTTCGCATCTGCCGTTTCGTCTACAGCAAAATTTGCAAGGCAGGTGCGCAGATTTTTTTCGCTGAACCGCTGACCAAACATGCTAAAGATGTCGTCGAACCCAAAAGGTTCGGTGATTGCTCCCTTGCCAACTGCATCAACGATCTGGTCAACCAACGACCCATCCGCAGCTTCGTGCGGAGCCGCAGGCTTTGCGAAATGGCGCGGATCATTGTCGTGAATGTAAGTCCTTACGCAGTGCTGCACGACCTCGCTCTGAGATCCAAATGCGCCGGACTCAGTTTGCTTGCTGATCCAAAGTGCAATCTGTTCGGTGAACTCGATACGCATGCTAGTCATTCAAAGTCTCCAATTTGGATATTGGGATAAACTAATTTGCAAATACCAATTAGTCAAGCGTCGTATTGATAGCTAATGGCCGAATGGAGTGACCAGGCGATTTCGCTGGGCTTGAGGCGTTTCGGTGAGACCGGGGCGATCCTGGAGGTGTTCGCGCGCGCGCATGGCCGGCGGCGGGGCATGGTCTATGGCGGCGCCAGCCAGAAGAAGCGCGCGCCGATGCAGCCGGGCAATACGCTGTCGGTGACCTGGAAGGCGCGCGCGGACGACAGCCTCGGCTTCTTCACGGCGGAGACGGAGACCGAGCGCGCCGCCGTCCACATGGCGAGCGGTGAAGCGCTGGCAGGACTTTCGGCGCTCAGCGAACTGCTCGCTGCGGCGTTGCCCGAAGGCGAGGCGAAGCCTGCGCTCTACGATGCGGCCGAAACATTGCTGGACATGCTCGGCAATGAGGAGGTCTGGCCCGCGCTGTTCATCCGCTGGGAGTTGGGCCTGCTGACCATGCTCGGTTATGGGCTGGACCTGCAGAATTGCGCGGTCTCGGGCGCCAATGACGGTCTGACGCATGTGAGCCCCAAGTCAGGGCGCGCTGTGCGTGGATCGGATGCGGGGGCGTTTCTCGACCGGCTTCTGCCTCTGCCGCAGTTTCTGGTGGACAATGCCGCGCCAGCGACGCCTGTGGATATCCGCGCGGGCTTTCGATTAACCGGACATTTCCTCTCGGAGCGTCTGTTCGCTGATCTCAACAAGCCAGTGCCGGAAGCGCGCTACCTGATGATTGACCGCCTTGAGCGGGCAGGGCGACTCTCACCGGTCTGATTCGGGCGTCAGGAAACGAACCAAGCATGGCGAAGAACACGACCATCGATCCGCCAGACAATGGCGGCGACATTATCGAGGAACCGATCAACGAGGCGCTGTCGAAGCGCTACCTCGCCTATGCGCTGTCGACCATCACGGCGCGCGCGCTGCCGGATGCGCGCGATGGGCTGAAGCCTGTGCACAGGCGCATTCTCTATGCGATGAGCCAGCTCGGCCTGAACCCGAATGGCGGACACCGCAAGTCCGCCACCGTGGTCGGCGAGGTGATCGGCAAGTACCACCCGCACGGCGACCAATCGATCTATGATGCGATGGTGCGGCTGGCGCAGGATTTTGCGACGCGTGCGCCGCTGGTCGATGGGCAGGGCAATTTCGGCAACATCGATGGCGATGCGGCCGCCGCCTTCCGCTACACCGAAGCGAAGCTGACGCCCGCGGCGATGCTGCTGCTCGAAGGGCTCGACGACGATGCGGTGGATTTCCGCGAGACATATGACGGCACGCACAGGGAGCCGGTGGTTCTCGCCTCGGGCTTTCCGAACCTGCTGGTCAACGGCTCTTCTGGCATTGCAGTCGGCATGGCGACGTCGATCCCGCCGCACAATCCCGCCGAATGCATCGACGCGGCGATCCATCTGCTGGATCATCCGAAGGCGACCGTGGATGACCTGCTGACGATTGTCTCGGGGCCGGATTTCCCGACAGGCGGCGTGATCGTCGAGACGAAAGAGGGCCTGCGCGAAGTCTATGCGACCGGGCGTGGCGGCGTTCGCGTGCAGGCGAAATGGACGAAGGAAGACCTCGGCCGCGGCATGTGGCGGGTGATCGTCACCGAGATTCCGTATCAGGTGCAGAAGACCAAGCTGATGGAGCGGATCGCGGAGCTGATCGAGACCAAGAAGGCCCCGATGCTCGAAGATGCGATGGATGAATCCACCGAAGATGTCCGCATCGTGCTGACGCCCAAAACGCGCGCCATCGAGGCGGATGTGTTCATGGCCAGCCTGTTCCGCCAGTGCGAGCTGGAGACGCGCTTCCCGGTCAACATGAACGTGCTCGACCATGGCGTGCCCAAGGTGATGGGGCTGCGCGACCTCTTGAACTGCTATCTCGATCACCGCCGCGAAGTGATCGTGCGCCGCGCGACGCACCGGCTGAAGAAGATCGAGAACCGCCTCGAAATCCTCGACGGCCTGCTCAAGGCTTACCTCAACATCGACGAGGTGATCCGGATCATCCGCTACGAGGACGATCCCAAGGCGGTGATGATGAAGAAGTTCCGCCTGAGCGAGATGCAGGTGGAAGCCATCCTCAACATGCGCCTGCGCGCGCTGCGCAAGCTCGAAGAGATCGAGATCCGGCGCGAGCACAAGGAACTGTCGGAGGAGAAACGCGAGATCGAGCTGCTGATCGGCTCGACCAGCCGCCAGTGGACTGAGGTGAAGCGGCAGCTGAAGGCGGCGCGCGAGATTTTCGATTCGAGCAAGAAGCTGGGCAAGCGCCGCTCGCACTTCGGCGTAGCGAAAGAGATCGATACCGAAGCCGCGCTCGAAGCCCTGATCGTCAAGGAGCCTGTCACCGTCGTGCTCTCCAGCATGGGCTGGATTCGCGCGCTGAAGGGCCACAACCAGAAGCTCGACGACCTGAAGTTCAAGGAAGGCGATGAACTCGCACTGTCGCTGGAATGCCAGACGACCGACAAGGTGATCCTGATGGCGTCCGGCGGCCGCGCCCTCACCATCGGCGCCGACAAACTGCCCGGCGGGCGCGGCCATGGCGAGCCGATCCGCCTCAACCTCGAAGTGCCGGAGTCCGAGACGATCGTCGAGATGCTGATCACCGAAGCCAAGGCGCGCCGCGTCGTGGCGTCGAGCAAGGGCTATGGCTTCATCGTGCAGGATGCCGAGCTGATCTCCTCGACGCGGAAGGGCAAGATCATCCTGAATGTCGGCCCAAAGGAGAAGCTTGCCATTTGCGTGAAGGTGGAGGGCGATCTTACGGCGTCGATCGGCAAGAACCGCAAGCTGGTGATCTTCAAGACGGACGAGCTGCCGGAGATGGCGCGCGGCAAGGGCGTGAAAATCCAGTCCTTCGCCGATGGCGGGCTGCTCGACCTCAAGACGTTCGCGCGCGCAGACGGCCTGACCTGGACCGATACCGCAGGCCGCCAGCAATCCGCCGACGACTGGAAGACCTGGATCGGCAAACGCGCCCAATCCGGGCGCCTTGCGCCGCGCGGGTTCAACAAGAACGGGAAATTCTCGGGCGGCTGACCCTAAGGCGCCGGGTTGCTGTTGCGATGCGCGGTGGCCTAACCTGCTGCGGACAAAGCCCGGGGAGGGCGTCATCGCATCACAATCGCCAACGCTGGGAACGAAGCTGGCCTACGGCTTCGGGTCGGCGGCCTTCGGCATCAAGGATGCCGGGCTGCAGATATTCCTGCTGATGTTCTACACGCAGATTCTCGGCGTGCCTGCAGGGATGGTGAGCCTCGCGCTGATGCTGGCGCTGGTGATCGATGCGTTTCTCGATCCGATAGTGGGTTACTGGTCGGACAATTTCCGCTCGAAATGGGGGCGGCGGCATCCGTTCATGTATGCGTCCGCCATTCCGGTGGCTGTGTCCTATCTGCTGCTGTGGACCCCGCCGGCGGGATGGGATTCGACCGCGTTGTTCTGGT
Organism: Alphaproteobacteria bacterium; assembly: GCA_031419455.1. Taxonomy (GTDB): domain Bacteria; phylum Pseudomonadota; class Alphaproteobacteria; order Caulobacterales; family Hyphomonadaceae; genus UBA7672. The sequence goes on along the minus strand of JANOKS010000023.1, from coordinate 13,126 downwards.
ACGTGCTGGTCATGGCCGTGCTGACGCGCGCGGCGTTGACATTCTTCGAGACGCCGAATGCCGCGCTGGGCCCTGAGCTGACACGCGACTACGTGCAACGCTCGTCGCTGGCGTCATGGCGCAGCTTCTTCGGATGGACGGGCGGCAACGCCATGACCGTCATGATGTTCTTCTTCGTGTTCCAGGCATATGCGACACCGGAGATTCCCAACGGGCAGTTCAACCGCGACGCATATGCCGTCTATGGCGGGGTGTCCGCCGGCGTGATGTTGGTCGCGATCGTCCTGTCGTCGCTGGGCACGCACCGGCACATCGCGAAGCTCGTCGCGCCGGAGCAACGCAAGATCTCGCTCGGCGGCGTATTCCGCGAGATGTTCGAGACGCTGGCGAACAAGTCCATGGGCGCGATCTTCCTGACCGCCATCATCGCCAATACGACGCTGGGCATGGGGCAGGCGCTGTCGGCCTACATGTCGACCTTCTTCTGGAAGCTGCGACCTGAGCAGATCGGCATCATCACGCTGCTGATCTTTATTTCCGCAGCACTTGGCGCCGCGCTCGCAACGCCCTTGACCCGGCGGTTGGGGAAGAAGAAAGCGCTGATCGTCGTCGGCATCATCGGCGTGACGCTGTCTCCCATCGCGGTCCTGCTGCGCCTCAACGGCGTGCTGATACCGGGAACGGACACGGCCTTCTGGGCCGTGCTGGTGCAGGGTCAGGTGGATGTGATCCTGCTGGTCTGCCAGCAGGTGTTGCTGGTCTCGATGATCTCCGACCTTGTCGAGCAGGCGCAGGTGAAGACTGGCCGCCGGTCCGAAGGCGTGTTCTTCGCGGCCAACACGTTCGTCATGAAGGTGACGGTGGGGGTTGGCGTGATGGCGGCGGGCGTCATGCTTACACTGGCGCAGTTCCCGGAAGGCGTGTCGCCTGATCAGGCGCCCGACAGCGCGCTGGTAACGCTGGGATGGTGGTTCCTGCCGGCGGTCACCATACTGCGAATTCTGATGATCGTTTCAATCCTGCCCTATGAGGTCAGCCGCGAGTCGCACGAGGAAACCTTGCGCAAACTGGGCGAGCGCCCTGGCTGATCACTCAAGCCGCATGAACACCCGCGTCGAGAGATCGAGGAAGGCGGCTTGCGATGCTTCGAGCTCGGTCATCCAGGGCAGGTACTCCGTGCGCGAGACTTCGCGGAACCCCATGCGTGCATAGAAGGGGGCATTCCAGGGCGGGGTCCGGAACGTCGCGAGATAGATGTGCCTTGCCCGTCTTGCTCGCGCTGCGGCGACGAATGCATTGACCAGTTGCGCGCCAAAGCCCCGCTTCTGATGTGTGCGTGCGACGTCCAGCTCACGGAGATAGGCGTCCTGTCCCTGCATGTCGCCGATGGCGAAGCCGATCAGGTCGTTGTCCGCTTCCAGAACGATCGACAGGCTCTGCTCGATCGAATGGAGGTGGTCGGACAGCGAGATGACGGAATTCAGCGCTGAGGTGTCGATGCCGGGCCAGTCGCGAAACAGGGTGGCGGCGTTGCGTTCGATCTCCTGCAGCCGGAAAATATCCGCGGCTATCCCGGGCCGCAGCTTGCCGCTCATGACGCCATCGAACCCTGCAGCGCCGTGAAGAAGCGCACCGCCAGCGGGCCGGAGCGGAGAGCATCCGCGGTATCCAGCATGTGGACCAGACGATAGCGCAGGCGGCGGAATTCCATGTCCTCATTCGCCAGCTTGCGCAACGTGGCTGCGAGGGCGCGGCTCATGGCGAAGTTTGCCGGACGCTCCCCCTCGGTTTCTGGGTAGACATAGTCGGAGTTCGTCGAGAGGCTCCATGCGCGGCCCGATATCTCGCCGGCCATGTCGAGGTAAGCCTTGGCCAAGGCGTCGTGTGACGTCTCGCCTGCGAGAAGCGTTTCGAGCGCATCGGCTTCGCAGGCGGCGACCGTCATGCCCTGGCCATAGGTCGGGTTCACGCTGCTCATCGCATCGCCGATCGGGATCAGGCGCTGCGGCCACTTCGTGGCTTCCCAGATGCGGTGACGTGTGGCGGTCGGCTTGCGGAAGGTGCGCAAGTCGCCCACGACTTCCGCGTCCTTGATGCGCTCGTAGACGTGCGGCTCGACGAGGCCTTTCGCGTAGTCCTTGAAGGCCTGCGGGTCGCGCGGTGGAATCGCGCCGCCGCGTGCGCCGAGCGACAGGATCCACTGACCATCCTCGATCGGCAGCATCAGGCCGAAATGCGTGTCGGGCGGGGAGGGCAGCACAAAAAAACCCAGCTGTTCATCGCGCCACTTTTCCGGGCGGCGGAAGCGGCCGGTTGTGTAGGCGACGTTGATGCGGATTTCCTCGGTCGGGAATTCGGCGTGGCCATCCTCCTGAAGCTGGTGCAGCAGCGGCGCGGTGAGGCCAGTCGAATCGACGATCAGGTCCGCCATCAGAATTGCGCCGTCTTCCAGCTCGACTCCGGTGCAGCTGCCGTTCGCGACAACAAAGCGGCGGACCGGCGTTTCGCCCTGGAACCGGACGTTTTCCTGCGCCATGACACGACGTCGGAGGACGCCTTCATAGGCGGGGCGGGACAGGCTCGTGACGGCGAAGCCTGCGTCGCAATCGTCCATCCAGCCGCCGAAATCGTAGACCTTCACGTCGCGGCCGACCGTCATCTGCACGGCGCCGGCGGCGACGAAATCCGTCGTGATGCCGGGCAGCAGGCGTTCAAGCGCAAGTTCGCCGGCTTTCAGGAGCTGGTGGGTATGGGCGCCCTGGCCGACGCCCAGCCGCGCCGTGTTGTTGTCCGGCAAGGTGTCGCGATCGATGACGAGGACATCCGCCATATGGCGCGACAGGGCGGCCGCGGCGGCCAATCCGCCGATACCTGCGCCGACGACAATGGCCCTTGGCCCAGTGGTCATGGTTCAATTCCGTCCCAGCGACTGCATCTTTGGCGATCCTCGCGCCAGATCGCAAGGAAAGCGTGAACTGCCCGGCGCCGGAAAGTCCTCGGATTCGTTGTGGATTCGTGCCGGTCTTGTTGTAGGTTGCCTCCGGGGCCGGGAATCGGTCGGGCGATCAAACACGGGGCGTCGGCAATGCTTCCAATCTATATCGGGCTGGGCGTCGTCGCCTTCATCGTCCTCGTCGCGATCCTGATCTACAACGGGCTGGTCGCGAAGCGGCAGACGGTGAACGAGGCGTTTTCGGGCATCGACATCCAGCTGAAGCTGCGTCGCGAACTGGTGCCCAACCTCGTCGAGACGGTGAAGGGTTACGCCGCCCACGAGAAATCGACGCTCGATGCCGTGATCGCCGCCCGCAATGCGGCGGCCTCTGCACAGGGCCCCGCCGCGATGGGCGCCGCCGAAGGCGCGCTGAGCGGCGCGCTTGGACGCCTCTTCGCGCTCGCCGAAGCCTACCCGGACCTGAAGGCCAGCAGCAACTTCCTGCAGCTGCAGACAGAATTGTCTGCGATCGAAGACAAGGTGGCGGCCTCGCGCCGGTTCTACAACTCGGCCGTGAACGACTACAACACGGCGATCGAGCAGTTCCCCGCATCGGTCATTGCGGGCTCCACCGGCTTTACCAAGCGCGAGATGTTCGACGTCGGTGAAGCCGAGCGTGCGCAGATCAACATCGCGCCGACGGTCAAGTTCTGATGTCCATCGTCGTCCGCCCCTTCAGGGCCGGCGACGAGGCGGCCTTTCGCGACATCAATCTCGAATGGATCGAGCGTTACTTCGCCGTTGAGGCCAAGGATCGCGAGGTTCTGGGCGATCCACAGAAGTACATCCTCGATCCCGGCGGCGTGATCCTTCTCGCCTGCGAGGATGATGAACCTGCTGGTGTGGTGTCGCTGATCGTGATCGGCGAAGGCGAAGTCGAGTTGGCGAAGATGGGCGTGCGTCCGTCTGCGCAGGGCAAGGGCGCGGGCCGCATGCTCGTCGCAGCCGCCATTGCAAAGGCGCGTGAGATCGGCGTGCGCCGCATCTACATCGAAACGAATTCGGTGCTGGGACCGGCGCTCAAGCTGTACCGCGATGCAGGCTTTCAACCGCTGAAGGAGACAGTGCCTTCGCCATACGCACGCGCCGATGTACAGCTGGAGCTATTCCTGTAGCTTCAACCCCGACGAATCAAATCTCTTCCTCGCGGAGGGGGCGCCAGGTTTCGCCGTCGAACACTTCGAGCGGTGTGAAGTCCGACTTGTAGCCCATTTTCACGGAGCCGCGCACCCAGTAGCCAAGGTAGACGTAGGGCAAGCCGAGTTCGAGGGCGAGGCGTACATGGTCGAGCACCATGAACGAGCCGACGCTGCGTTCCGTCAATTCGGGACGGTAGAATGAGTAGACCATCGACAGCCCGTCGCGCAGCACGTCGGTGAGGGCTGCGGCCTGCAGCGCGCCATCGTCGCCGGGCTTGTTGTTCAGGCGGTTGCGGTACTCGAAGACGGCGGTGTGGACCGGGCTAGCGTCCACCATGCCGGCATAGTCGCGGATTTCCATGTCGGTCATCCCGCCGCCGGGATGACGCCGGTCGAGATAGCGTTTCAGCAGCCGGAACTGCTCTCGCGTTGCGCGCGCGGGGTTCGCTTCGCGCTCAAGCTCATCGTTGCGGGCGAGAACCCGCCGCCAGCGCTTGGACATCTGGAACGCCGCCACGTCGATCCGGACAGAGCGGCAGGCGACACAGGTCTTGCAGGCGGGGCGGTATGCAATGGTCTGCGAGCGGCGGAACCCGGACCGCGTGAGGCTGTCGTTCAGCCCCACAGCGCCATCGACGGCAAGGTTGGCGAAGACTTTCCGCTCGAACTTGCCCGGCAGATAGGGGCAGGGTTGGGGCGATGTCAGGTAAAACTTCATTCGCCGGACAAAGTCCGCCGGGATGATTTCCCTGGTGTCTGTTTCTTTCATGTCGAATCGACTGTAACCGCCAGCGGGGCGAATGCGCCACTAGAAAACATCCTGCACTGCTTTCGCTCGCAGGTCGATGCGGCCTCAGAGCTCGTGATCCGAGGGCATAACGGGAGCTTCACGCAGCAGTACGATGCTGATCCGCCGGTTGGCGGGAAGGTCCGGATCGTCGGGGTAAAGCGGTTCGCGGTCGCCCTTGCCGGCCACCTGATAGATGCGATCGGCGTCGACGCCGGCCTTTTCGAGGATGCGGCGCGCAGCATTCGCCCGGTCAGCCGACAGATCCCAGTTGGAATAGCCCGGTGCGCCCGGCTTGATGCTGTCGGTGTGGCCCGAAATACTGATGCGGTTCGGCAGCTGCTCGATCACCTTCGAGACCATCTCGAGCAAGTGCTGCGTGCGGGGCAGAGGAGCGGCGGAGGAGCCCTGGAACATCGCCCGGCCTTCCTGGTCGACCAGCTGGATGTTGAGGCCTTCGGGCGTCTGCTCGATGATCAGGTTGCGGGACAGTTCGGCATAGTCCGGCAGATCCTGCATCGCCTGGCGGAGGGAGGCCTCGGCGCTGGCGAATTCGGCCGTCTCGCGATTGGCCATCGCCTTGGCGAGTGCTTCCTCGGTCGGTTCGCTGGCGCTCTTCTCGCCATCGCCCGACCCGCCGGTCTTGGTGCGCTGGGTTTCGTCGTTCAGCTCTTCGTCGATCTGGCGGTTGGAGCCCGAGGCGCGCGCGCCGTCTTCCTGGAAGGCCGTGCCGCCGAGGAGGCCGTCCGAGCCCTGTGACGAGCGCGAGACGCTGGCCGGGGCGAAATAGTCGGCGATGCCGCGCTTCTGTTCAGGGGAGGTGGTGTTGATCAGCCACATGAGCAGGAAGAACGCCATCATCGCGGTGACGAAGTCGGCATAGGCCACTTTCCAGGCGCCGCCATGATGGCCGCCGCCAATGACCTTCTTCACTTTCTTGATGACGACTGGCTTATTGCCACTCATGACGAATTTCATCCCGGGTATTAACCGGGACTTATAGGCCCGGTACGGTTAAGGTCGCGTGCATGAGCGGTGCGGACATCCCCTCCGAATTCGACCCCCTGGCGTATCGCAGCGCCCTGGGCGGGTTCGGCACGGGCGTGGCGCTGGTCGCGGCGCGGGACGCCGAGGGCAACGCCCACGGGATGATCATCAACTCGCTGACGTCGGTGTCGCTGCATCCGCCGATCATGCTGTGGTGCCTCGCCAATTCGAGCGCGGCTTTCGGCGTGTTCACGGAAGCGCAGGCGTTTTCGCTGAACATTCTGCGATCTGACGACGCGGAAGTCGCCCAGCGCTTCTCGCGCAAGGGCGACCGGGTGATCCCGCCGGACCAGATCTGCACGATGGATACCGGCGCGCCGGTGCTGACCGCCGCGGTGGCCAGCCTCGATTGCCGGCTGCGCTTGCGGCAGCCGATGGGCGACCATGAGGTGATCTATGGCGATGTCGTCGCCTACCGGGCGGATGCGGGCGTTGATGCGCTTGGATTCTTCAGAGGGCGGTTCGTGACACTCAGGTCGGAGGACTAGATGGCGATCCTGTCGGCTTTCATCTCCCTCAGCCTTGATGGCTGCTACGCCGACGCTGGCGGCGACATGAGCTGGGCGCATGCGCAGGATTCCGAGCAGGCGGAGTTCACCGCCAGCAACGCGAAAGGGGGTGGGCGGCTGGTATTCGGCCGCGTGACCTACGAGATGATGAGCGCGTTCTGGCCCACCCCGATGGCGGCGGAGATGATGCCGGACGTGGCGGCGGGCATGAACGCCATGCCGAAGACCGTGTTCTCATGGTCCCTGAAATCTTCCGACTGGCGAAACACGACGGTTGCCCGAGATGACCTCGTCAGCGAACTGACCCGCCTCAAGGGCGAGGATCTCGACATGTCGATCCTGGGGAGCGGATCGATCGTGGCGCAGGCGGCGACCGCTGGCCTGCTGGATGAGCTGCAGGTCATGCTGGTCCCGGTGACGCTGGGGGGCGGCAAGCGGCTGTTCGACGGGATTCCGCGCAGTATTGCGTGGGTACGGGAGGAAGCGCGGCAGTTCGGCAACGGCAACCTTTTCCTGCGCTACCGTCCGGCCTGAGGCTGCGGTAGAAGGCGCCAGACTTCAGCACGGACGAATCTCATGGCGACCTGCGCATTTCTGGGGCTCGGCGTAATGGGCGGGCCGATGGCTCGGCACCTTTCCGAGAAGGGCCATGACGTGACGGTGTGGAACCGCACGGAGACCAAAGCGCGGGCCTGGGCAGATTCAAACAAGGGCAAGGCTGCTGCAACGCCGGCCGAGGCCATTGCCGGCGCGGGGTTCGTGTTCATGTGTCTGGGCGACGATCCGGATGTGCTGGCGGTGTTCGAGACGTTCGCGCCGACGTTGAAGGCTGGGCAGGTCGTTGTCGATCATACGACGGCTTCGGCGGGGCTGGCGCGCAAACTTGAAATGGCGGCGAAGGAGAAGGGCGCGGGCTTCATCGATGCGCCTGTGTCCGGGGGACAGGCCGGCGCCGAGAACGGGCAGCTGACCGTCATGTGCGGCGGCGACGCAAACACCTTCGCCAGGGCCGAACCCGTGATGATGGCCTATTCGAAGGCGATCACGCTGATCGGCGAGGCGGGCGCTGGGCAGCTCGCCAAGTCAGTGAACCAGATCTGCATTGCCGGCGTGGTGCAAGGGCTGGCGGAGGGGCTGCACTTTGCTCGCGCGAACGGGCTCAGCGAGGCGAAAGTGATCGAAGCTATCTCCGCCGGCGCCGCCCAGAGCTGGCAGATGCAGAACCGGTGGAAGACAATGGTGGACGGCAAGTTCGACTTCGGGTTCGCCGTTGACTGGATGCGGAAGGATCTGCGCATTGCTCTTGATGCGGCGCGGACGACGGGGGCTTCGCTGCCGCTTACGTCGCTTGTGGACCAGTTCTACGCCGACGTGCAGGCTGAGGGGCATGGCCGCTGGGACACCTCCAGCCTGCTGTCGCGACTGAACGGTTGAACCGTGCCAAAGGTCTTCCTGCACAATTTCGAGCACGAGCTGGAAGAGAAGTTCGTCACCGCCGGCGGTCCCGGCGGGCAGAACGTCAACAAGGTGGCGACGGCGGTGCAGCTGCGCTTCAATGTGAAGACAAGCCTCGCCTTCGACGACGAGCAGAAATGGATGATCCGGCGCGCGCTCGCCAACCGGATCAACGATGAAGGCGAGCTCGTTCTGTTCATCCAGACCCACCGCAGCCAGGCCCGCAACCGCGAGGAAGCGCGGACAAGGCTGGTGGAGTTGCTGGAGAAGGCGCTGGTCAAGCCCAAGCGGCGGATCGCCACCAAGCCAAGCAAGGCGCAGAAGCAGCGACGACTGGAGGGCAAGGCCCACCGGTCCGAAACCAAGCGCAATCGCGGGCAGATCGATGGCGACTAGGGGCTAGCCCCAAGCAACGGGCTTGCCTTCTTTGCTTACAACCATGGGTTGTAAGTGACGGGGGTAGGCGACGTGTCTGATCTGATACCGAAAACCAGGATTGCGGTCGTGCGAGAGGAAGCAGACCGTCTGCGCGGCTTTGTGCGTCGCGCAGAGCACATGAATGGGCGTATCGCCGGCGCGAGGATTGCCCAGGGCGCCGATGCCGCGGCGCTCGCCGGACTGCTCTCTCACGAAAGCATCGGTCCGCGCATTTACACCATGCCCAACCCGATCAACGTCGAGACGATGACCTGCTTCATCAAGAGCCACCTGGCGGAACGCGCACGGGGGGAGGGCGTCCTGTTCGTGTCGTTCAATGAAGCAGGTGAGGCGACGGCCTATTTCGATGTGCAGGTCTGGCCGGAATGGTCGATCGCCAAGTTCGGTGGCGCAGTGAAGCCAGAGCGACAGGGGCGGGGGTTTGGCGGTGCGTGTGGTCTCGCCGCTGTCGAATGGTGTTTTGACCAGCTCGGCGTCGCCCGCATCTGCGAGACAACCGCCCGCGACAACGACCGGTCGATCCGTCTCCTGTCGCGGCTGGGCTTTGTCCAGATGGGAGAGGTGATTTCCGTGAAGCCAGATGGAGCCAAGCGACCCTCCATTTACTGGGAAATGTCGCGTGAGGACTGGCGGAACGCCCGATCCCTGAGGCGGACCGGCTGATTGATCGGCACAATTTTGCGCGAAATTCGGGAATTGGCCCCGCGCCATCTTAAGGCCTGTTGCTCATCATCTTGTCGGGGCAAGAGGCCAAATTCACATGAGCGCTGCTGTCAGCCAGAAGCAACCGCCGGTCGAGACGCGCGTGGCGCAACAGGTGCGCCGCGATCTGCTGATCTTCGCCGGGTTTATCGCCGCGGGGTTCATCCTGTCGGTGAACCTCGATGTGGTCGGGCTGATCCACGCCTGGACGACGGACTTCCAACACCTGCAGATGTCGAAACTTCTTGGCACCGTTATCGTCACATGCGTTGGCCTCACGCTCTACATCATCACTCGCTACCACACGCATATCCGCAGCCTGCGCGAACGGCTGCAGGCGGAGGAGCGCGCGCGTCGCGTCGCGATGCACGACCAGCTCACCGGGCTACCGAACCGCCGGCACCTGAAGGGCGTCCTCAACTGGCTGCTCAGCGAGAATGACGGCGGCAAGCGCCTCGCCGTGGTGATGCTCAATCTCGACAAATTCCGTGAGTTCAACGATGCGCATGGCCGTCCCGCAGGCGACGAGATGATGATGCATGTCGGCAAGGTGCTGAACGTCCGCGCCGGCGTCGATGGCTTCGTCGCGCGGCTGGAGTCCGACGACTTCGTCGTGCTGCTGCCTAACCAGGCGGAAGAAGAATTGATGGAGTGGCTTTCAGCCACACTTACCGCCATCGAAGCGCCGGTGATCTCGGGCGACAAATCATTCACGATCAGCGCCACCGCCGGCGCCGCCGTTGGGCTGGTGGATGGCCGCGACGCGGAAACGCTGCTCCATCGCGCCAGCCTCGCCCTGCGGCGCGCCAAGGATGCGCATCGCGGCTGGTTCGCCTTCTTCAAGACCGGCATGGATGAACTTGTCCGCCAGCGCGCCGTGTTCGAGAGCGAGCTTTCGGCGGCGGTGCGCGAGGATCAGATCGCGCCTTACTTCCAGCCTCTGGTGAACCTGCAGGACGGGAGCGTGCGCGGCTACGAGATTCTCGCGCGCTGGACGCATCCGACGCGCGGCCCTATTCCGCCCACCCACTTCATCCCTGCCGCGGAGGCCAGCGGCGCGATTGGCGAGCTGACTTTCAACCTGTTGCGTCGCGCCTGCGCGGAGGCGGCCAAACTCCCGGGGACGCCACATCTTTCGCTCAACGTGTCGCCGGTCCAGCTCGAGCAGCGTGATTTTGCGCACGAGCTCCTGAAGGTCCTCGACGAAGCCGGCTTTCCACCGACGCGCCTCGAGGTCGAACTCACCGAAGCCGCGCTCGTTACCGATCGCGATGCTGCCCGGGCGATCGTGGATGCACTGCAAGCCAAGGGCGTGCGCGTTGCGCTCGACAATTTCGGCACAGGTCATTCCAGCCTCGTCCAGTTGCGCCAGCTCCCGTTCGACAAGCTGAAGATCGACAGGTCGTTCGTCCGCGCGATGACCACCGACAAGGAAGCGGCCGTCATGGTGCGCACCATCATCTCGATGGCGAAAAGCCTCGGGCTGATAGTCGTGGCCGAAGGCGTGGAGTCAGAAGATCAGGCCCGTGCGCTCGCCGCACTCGGATGCGACATGGCGCAGGGTTATTACTTTGGCCGTGCAACCGCAAATGTCGATCAGCAGGCCGCGCGAAGCAAGATGCCGGCGTTGCCCGCCGACGCTACATCCTGAGGCCGATTTCCTTGAGACGGATTTCGAGGAAGTCCTGCGCTTTAAGCGGCTCGGGATACTTGTTCGGTCGTTCCGCCGAGATACATCCCGGCAGGGTAGTGATCGCGTAGTCCGGATTGAAGTGCAGGAAGAAGGGCGTGGAGTAGCGGGGAAAACGCGAGCGCTCCGGCTTCGGATTCACGACCCGGTGGGTGGTCGACGGCAGCACGTCATTCGTCAGGCGCTGCAGCATGTCGCCGATGTTCACCACCAGCGATCCCGGCGGCGGATTGACCGGCAGCCACTGGCCGTTCCGGTGCAGGACTTCCAGCCCACCTTCTTCGGCGCCGAGCAGAAGCGTGATCACGTTGATGTCCTCGTGCGCGCCAGCGCGGACTGATCCCTCCGGCGGCGGCTCCGTCTGCGGCGGATAGTGCAGCAGGCGCAAGATCGAATTCCCCTCCTGCACCTTGTCGCTGAAGAAGTCCGGCGGAAGCTTCAGGTGCATCGCAATGGCTTCGAGAATATCCAGCCCGAACGCATCGAGCGCGCTGAACATCGCGTTGGTCGCGTCCTTCCAGCCAGACACCTCCTTCACATAGAGATTGGCGCCCATCAGGTCTGCGTACTTGTGGTCGCGCGGGAGTTCGCGCGCGACATGCCAGAACTCCTTCAGGTCTTTCGCCTTGGCGCCCTTGGCGACTTCGGTTGCGAATGGCGTATAGGCGCGCTGGCCGCCGCCGCCGGGGATGAAGTAGCCGCGCTTAGTCTCGTCGGGCAGGGCGAAGAATATCTTGCCCGCGCCGACGCCCCTGTCGATGACAGTCTGGTTGATCGGGTGATCGCTGATCACGGCAAACCCCGTCTCGCGGAAGCCTTGTCCCAGGCGCTCGGCGAATGCTTTCGGGTCTTGTTTCCAGAGCTTGTAGGAGATCGGTTCAAATAGGCTTGGGGTCGTGGTCATCGCTGGCTCGCAGATATCCTGATGTGTCGTATCGCGGCGCAAGTCTGGCGTTCACGGGCCCGTGCCGCTACATCCATACTATATAGTCACAGGACGATATGCCCATGGCCTCGACCGCGCCCATCGACCTCTATTTCTGGCCAACGCCGAATGGCCGGAAGATCACGATCGCGCTTGAGGAAATGGAGCTCCCGTATCGTCTGGTTGCAGTCAATATCGGCAAGGGTGACCAGTTCAAGCCGGAATTCCTCGCTATCAGCCCCAACAACCGGATGCCGGCGATTGTGGACCCCGAGGGTCCCGACGGCCAGCCGATCTCCGTGTTTGAGAGCGCGGCGATCTTGCAATATCTCGCCCGCAAGAGCGGCAAGTTCGGCGGCGCCAACGCCCGGGAGCAGGCCGAGGTCGAAAGCTGGCTGGCCTGGCAGGTGGCGAACCAGGGGCCGGTGATGGGCCACCACAACCACTTCCGTAACTATGCGCCCAAGATCGAGCGCGACCCCGAAAAACTGAAATACGGGCAGGACCGCTTCTTCAACGAAACGAACCGGCTGTTCGGCGTCGCGGAAGTCCGGCTGCGCGATCGCGACTATCTGGCGGGGCCCGTCTCGATCGCCGACTTTGCGGCATGGCCGTGGTTCGCCGCCTACAAGAGCCAGGGGCAGGACCTCGCGGATTTCCCCGCGCTTGAGGCGTGGTTCGTCCGCTGCAAGTCGCGCCCGCTGTTCGACAAGGGGCGCAAGGCGGGAGAGGAAATCCGCACCGCATCGCTGGCCGAGGACAGCAAGGATGCGGAAGAGGCGCGCAAGATCCTGTTCGGCCAGAAGGCCCGCATCTGATGGCGCAGACGGTTGTGCTGCGGATGCGGCGCGAACTGTCTGGCGCGATAGAAGCTCCGCAATGGCCGCCCGGCATTGTCGTTCGGACACTTGGTCAGAAGCCGAACAGGAAGCTGGTGCAGGCCGCCCACGGCGTGCTTGAAGCCGGGTTCTGGGAGGGCGGCGGCGGCGCGCCGATCTTCCGCCAATGGTGGAAAGCCCTGCGCAGGGATCGTGAATTCGATTCTGAACTCGTCTTTCTTGCGATTGAAGGCGCTGACGTCATCGGTCTGGCCCAATGCTGGACATCCGCGTTCGTGAAGGACCTCGCCGTCCACCCGCGTGTCCGCCGCCGTGGGATTGGCCGCGCGCTGATGCTCGCAGCGTTCAACGCATTCGCCGCAAGGGGCGCGGCGCACGTCGATCTCAAGGTGCGGGAGGACAACACGGCGGCCATCGCGTTGTATCATGCGCTCCGTATGCAGACGATCGCGCGCGAGCGCGGCTAGAGCGTCGTGCTTTTAATCGCACGTATAACCTGCGGCCTTGAAGAAGTTCCAGCACTCCTCGTCGCTGAACAGGGTGCAGATGTGGCCGAGAGCTTCCCACAACGCTTCGAAGGTCCGGGCTGCGGCTTTGCGC
>JANOKS010000022.1:0-3666 GCA_031419455.1 Alphaproteobacteria bacterium | reverse complement strand
GGATTTACAAAAAAGGAATTCGCATCAAAAACGCCGAGATGAAGCTCCTCAACATCGAGGGCGATGTGTTCCATCCAGAGTGGAACTATGCGATCAAGCCGCGCGCCCGACAAACGCAGTAATTATTGTTGAGGGTGTCCTAACCGCCAGCCCATGGATCAGCGCGGAGCGATGCTCGACCGGAAACGCCGCAGCCATCGCCGCCATTTCGCTGTGAACCCGGAACGGGTCGTCGCCCAGTTCCTGCGCGATCTTGTCCAGATCGGTTTGTATCTTCTGTGGGTGCGCCTCCGAGCCAGAGCGTCGCGCGGCTGCGTCAATGCCTGCAACCATCGCCTCTTGCAGCGTCGTCGGCGGCGCCAGGCCAGCCAGAGACAGCGCGCGCGAGAGCGCCATAAGCATCCCAGGTTCGGCTCCGCCTTTGGCAGATTCCGCGCCAAGGAGAGCCATAACCATATTGAGTTCGCGCTTCGCGGTCGTCGAGCCGCCATTGCCGCGCAAGCGCAGCTCATCCAGCGCTACGCCGAGCAAGAAGATAAGCCCATCGATGCGCGCAGCTTTTGGCCGTTTGGCGCGCGCTTCTGCAAACGCCGCACACGCCAGTTCCGCCGACAAGCCTTCGTGCGCCATACCGCGCGCAAGCACATACAATTCCGGCGGCGCGCCGCCGGCTGTACGCAAGCCCTCGCCGATCGCCGCCGCGAGTTCTGCAAGCTCCCCACCGACGCGCGCCAGCGCCGTCTCCGATTCGCTCCAACTGCACTTTGGCCACGGGCGGCCAACGCGTCGATGGACATTTTCGTTCAACTGCGGGGACGCACCAATGCGGCCGCTTCGGGCCCCTGCCCGTGACGAACGCCGTAATATTACGGGTGGCCGCTTTGGAAAAGGTCAGCCATTGCTGGCGCCGCCGCAGCTGCTCCTACCCTGATGCTGTGGGTGGACCTGCCGATTGTTAGCGGCTTGACCCCGTTGGCTGGCATTTGATCGCCCGCTCTAATCGCCTACACTCCAATCCGCGACAGGGAGATGTTTTATGGCAACGATCATATGACCAACCGTGAACCACAGGGCATCTGGCGCGAGCAATGCGAGGCCGCCAGAGGGATGATGTCACGCTACGGATTGCAGGCCGCCTTCGACTACCTCGTCGGCGAGAAGCTGCTAAATTGCGCTGCAGCCGCGACCAATCATCCGGAATTTGCACGCGAGCTGCCGGGCTTTGTCTCCGAAGTCAGGCAGATATTCCGCGTCGAAGATATCCGCCAACAGCTCGCGCGCATTGAACGAGAAGAACAAGCGTTGGCGACGATCCCGTTAGACCCCGATCTGGATTTCCTCGCCGAAACCCCCGCCGAGTGTGCAGCCCGCCGGCAGCGATACGCCACTATCAGGGCCCTGTTGATCGAGCCACAGTTGGGAACGGCCTGATGTCCGGCGCGCACGTCGGAACTTGACGCCGGCTTCTGATCAGATGCTGTTGGGCCGTTGAAAACGGCTACAAGGCAAATGAAGCCAGAGCAAAATACGTCGCCCCAGGAAGTGCTGGCGGGCTTGGTCGAGCGCGTCACCTTCCACAATTCAGAAAGCGGCTTCTGCGTTCTGCGGGCAAAGGCGCGTGGCCACCGTGAACTGGTCACGATTGTTGGCCATGCAGCTATCATCTCGGCAGGTGAGTGGATCACGGCATCAGGCGAATGGATCAATGACCACACCCACGGACAGCAATTCAAAGCGCGCTTCCTGCGGACGTCTGCACCGACGTCCATCGATGGCATCGAGAAGTATCTTGGCTCCGGAATGATCCGCGGTATCGGGCCGGTCTACGCTAAGAAGCTCGTGCGCGCGTTCGGCGAGAAGGTGTTCGACACGATCGAAGCGGAGCCGGAACGCCTGCGTGAAGTCACCGGGATTGGCGCGGTGCGCGCCAAACGGATCACCGATGCGTGGGCGGAGCAGAAAATCGTCCGCGAGATCATGGTCTTCCTGCATGCCAACGGCGTCGGCACGGCGCGGGCCGTGCGCATCTACAAGACGTACGGCGCCGACGCCATTCAGGTCATGACGGAGAACCCGTACCGCCTGGCGCGCGACATTCGCGGCATTGGCTTCAAGACCGCTGATGCAATTGCGATGAAGCTCGGCATCGAGAAGACTGCGATGATGAGGGTGCGCGCCGGCATCTCGTACGCCCTGACGGAAGCGATGGACGATGGGCATTGCGGACTTCCCAAGGCCGAGCTGATGCCGCTGGCGGAAAAACTGCTTGAAGTCGGCGCAGACCTCATCGGCGCTGCCCTCGATCTGGAGCTCGCCGAGGGCACGGTGATCGCCGATACTCTCGGTGATACGGCCTGCATTTTTCTGGCCGGCCTCTATCGTGCCGAGCGGGCCATCGGCGAGAGGTTACTGGCGCTATCGCGAGGCCGTTTGCCATGGGGCTCGATTGATGCAGACAGGGCATTGCCTTGGATCGAGCAGCGGATTGGCCTTGAACTGGCCCCAAGCCAGAAAACGGCGGTCCGTCTTGCGCTCGCGTCGAAGGTCCTCGTGATCACCGGCGGCCCGGGCGTTGGTAAGACCACGATCGTCAACGCGATTCTGCGCATTCTGGCCGCGAAGAACGTAAAGCTCCTGCTGTGTGCCCCGACCGGGCGCGCGGCCAAGCGTCTGAAAGAGACAACTGGACAAGAGGCCAAGACCATTCATCGCCTGTTGGAAGTCGACCCCAAAGGTGGCGGCTTCAAGCGCAACGCAGATACCCCGCTCGACTGCGACCTGCTGGTGGTGGACGAGACGTCAATGGTCGACGTGATGCTGATGCACGCTCTCCTCAAAGCGGTCCCGGAAGGCACAGCCCTGCTTGTCGTCGGCGACGTTGACCAATTGCCTTCGGTCGGCCCCGGTCAAATCCTGGCCGACATGATCAATTCGGGTTCAGCGCCCGTGGTCCGCCTCACGGAGGTGTTTCGCCAGGCAGCCCAGAGCCGCATCATCGTCAGCGCTCATCGGATCAACCAAGGCGCCATTCCCGATCTGGAAAAACCAGAGGGCGACAGTGACTTCTATTTCGTGCGCGCCGAAGAACCGGAAACGGCCGTACAGCGCATCGTCGAATTGGTGAAGACCCGCATCCCCCAGCGCTTTGGCTTTGATCCCATTCGCGACGTTCAGGTCCTGTGCCCGATGAACCGGGGCGGGGTGGGCGCGCGCTCGCTCAATATCGAACTCCAGAAGGCGTTGAACCCTGCCGGCGAGCGCAAGGTCGAGCGTTTCGGTTGGACCTTCGCGCCTGGCGACAAGGTTATGCAAATCGAGAACGACTACGATAAGGAAGTCTACAATGGTGATATCGGCTATATCGACGATGTAGACGTCGAGGCTGCGGAACTCACGACGAACTTCGACGGGCGCGCGATCGTCTATGGCTTTGGCGAGCTGGACACGCTGGTTCCCGCCTACGCCGCGACGATCCACAAGAGCCAAGGTTCAGAATATCCCGCCGTCGTCATCCCGATAATGACTCAGCACTATACAATGCTGCAACGGAACCTGCTTTATACCGGCGTCACGCGGGGCAAGAAGCTGGTGGTGCTCGTCGGCCAGAAGAAAGCCGTCGCGATTGCGGTGCGCAGCGTGTCCGGCCGGCGGCGCTGGTCGAAGCTG
>JANOKS010000021.1:0-27668 GCA_031419455.1 Alphaproteobacteria bacterium | reverse complement strand
AGCTCGAAGAGCTGCTGCCCTGGGCGGACGCCTACACCAAGCGCTCGGCACGAGAGCTCAATCAGAAACAAGCCGCCTGACCACGCTATTGCCGATCGTCAAGCCACGCCGACAACGGCCACGCGGCCCCGCTTACGATTGATCAGTGGACTCGCTCCAAAGAGATCTCGGGCTTCCGCTCAAAAGTCGAGGCGGAACAAGTTTTTCAGGATTACTGGCCAGTTTCTTTGCGGTCGTTGCCTGGCGAAGAGTGCGCTGGTTCAAAAATCGAGCGCGTCGCCGACTGCTCGTTGTTAACAAGCTAGGTCCGGCGTCTCACTTGGATACCGCTTCGTGCTTCCGGGTCGCCGGGGATTACAACATTTATCTCTGCCGGAGCCGCGGGCTGGTTCCAGGCAAGCGGCCTGGACTTCAGGCAGCCGTCGCGACTTTCCGTGCGATCACCTCGGCAATCGCGCGTGCGATGGGCGCCATGATCTCCGGCGTTGTCGTCGTGGCGTCGTCGATCGGCGTGTGGAAGTGCGCGTTCGCACCCCAGAAGCCGGCGCCGGATGGGTAGCCTTCAGCAAGCACCAAGCGGTATTCGCCGAGAGCAGTCTTGGGATCGGCGGCAAGCGGCTTCTCGATCACCGGCTGTCCGGCGAAGGCGGCTTCGCAGATCGGGATGAGATCCTTCGTCGCCATCAGCGTGCGCGTGAGGTTGGGCGTGTCGAGCGGCACAAGGCCATCCGCCGTCTCATCGTAAGCGCGCGCGCCAAAACTGGCGCCGAGGTGATACCAGAGCACGGTGTCGTCCGGGCCGGGCGCCTGGGTGTGATGGAAAATCTCCGCGCCGGCGTCGACCCATTCATGGCCCGACGTCGTGATGAAGAGCCAGCGCACCGGGAATGTCTGGCTCGCGGCCCACGCGGCCAGCGCGCGCGACATCGCGATACCGGGACCGCGTTCGCCGCCGCAGGTGAACCAGCCGCTCTGGGGCGTCGAGATGATGACCCACGGGTCGCCCTCCTTGCCCAGCGTGGCGACGGTGTTGACGCCGGTGCGTTCGCCGCCGGGGCCGGTTATGGTGATGGTGGCGGGCTGGGCCGACAGGATGAGGGCGTCGATCGTCGCCCTGTCCTTCTCGCCAATGAGCAGGACCGGCACATCCAGCGCCATGCCGAGCGAAGTGTTGATGGCGACAAGTTCGCCCGAGGGGCTGGAGATCACGCCGATGACGCCGATTGCGCCAGCGGCCGCGGCCTGCTGGAAAGCGGCGCGATAGGCGGCGCTGGGGGGGACGCCGCCGGCGGGGCGGTCAACATAGACGCACGCGATCCGGCCTTTCACACCGTCGGGTGAGGCGGCGTTCCACATCACCACAGGAGCGGTCACTCCTGTTTCAGGCGTGAAGGCGAGCGGAGGTTGTGCAAAGCCGTCGAGGGAAACTTCGCCGGACGTCAGACGCGAAACGGTCGTGTCCGCGTTGGGGCATGTGACGTCGGTCTGTTCCACTGTGTAGCCGTGGGCGCGGAAATGCTTGGCGAACCAGTCCGAGGTGGCGCGGTCGCCGGGGCTGCCGGTGCGGTGCGTGCCGAAGCCGACATAGTCTTCGACGTCCTTCATCAGCGTGGCGCCGTCGAAAGGATCGGCGGCCGGTGCGGGCGTCGGCGCCGAAGGGGCGCAAGCCGTCAGCGCGAGTGCGCCTGCGCCGATCATCAGCTCGCGACGGTTCATTGAGCGCCCTTTTTAGCTAGCGTCGGTGAGCACGCCCTCGTGGTTCGACGGAGGCTCCCTTCGGTCGCTGCTCACCACGAGGGCTATCTCAACACCAGCAAGTGCGGTGAAGGCCCCTCATGGTGAGCAGCGCGAAGCGCGTCCGTCGAACCACGAGGGGCCGAGCTCACCGTTGCACCTTCAGCAACAATCGCAGAAGGCGCAAGAGGCCTTACTTCGCCGCCGCCGTCTGTCGCAACTCCACCGCCTTCGCCGCCGCCTTGCCGGTCACTTCGGCCATGTGGTCGAAGGCGAATTCCAGCTCGCCGAGGCCCTGGGTGGCGGAGCGGATCTCGATGATGAGATCGTGCAACTCTTCCTCGGGAATGTGGGCGCGGATGGAATCCCAGCCGAACCACGCGTCGCGCGGCTCGAAGCCGAGGATGTGGCCGCGCCGCATCGGGATCAACGCCGTGATCCGCGCCATCTGCTCGGACGGCGTGTGGATGGTGACGGCATGAACCGGCTCCAGCAGCACAGGCTCGCATTCCCCCAGCGCATGGTGGACGCCGATGCGGGCCGCGGTGCGGAAAGCGATCTCGGATGAATCGACCGTGTGGTAGGAGCCGTCGAGCAGAGTGACAGCCACATCGACCACCGGGAAGCCGAGCGGGCCCTTCTCGAGGGCGTCCCTCGCGCCCTCTTCCACCGCGCCGAAATATTGCTTCGGCACGACGCCGCCGTGGATCTTCTGCTCGAACACGAAGCCGGCTCCGCGCGGAGCGGGACGGACTTCCAGCACCACGTCGCCGAACTGGCCGTGTCCCCCGGACTGCTTCTTGTGTTTGCCGCGCTGGGTCGACGATTTGCGGATGGTTTCGCGATAGGCCGTCTGCGGCCTGCGTGAATCCACCGTGACGCCGAACTTGCGCTTCAGCTTTTCGAGCGCGACGCGGAGGTGCATCTCGCCCTGCCCCGCGAGGCGGAACTCACGCGTGGCGACGTCAGGGCCGAAGGCGAGCGCGCCATCCTCGTCCACCAGCCGCGCCATGGCGGAGGCCAGCTTCACATCGTCAGCGCGGTTCTGCGTCTCCACGGCGAGCGCATAGACGGAGGGACGCGCGACTTTTGGCGCGGCTGATTTCCGCGCAATCCCGTCGGCGCTGATGAGGTCGCCGCGTGCGGCTTTCTCCAGCCGGCCAAGGCAGACGACATCGCCCGCGACAGCCTTGTCGAGCTTGTGCTGGCTTTCGCCGTGGACGGAGAAGATGCCCGCGACGCGTTCAGTCGACCCATCGGGCAGCGTGATGGCGTCGCCGTCTGCGATCTCGCCTGAGACCACGCGCACCATGGTCTGCCGCCCGGCCTGCCCTGCGTGACGCGTCTTCAACACCAGCGCGGACTTGCCTGAAGCGTTGAGCCGCGTGGCGGCGGCGCTGAGCGGCGGCGTTTCATGTCGCAGCGCTTTCAGCAGGCGGCGCACACCGTGGCCATTGTCGGCAGACCCGAGAAAGACCGGCACGATCTGCACGCGGCCAAGCTCGTCGGCGAGGTCGGACATGACGTGCTCGCGATCAGGCTCGCGCTCGTCGATCAGCTTTTCCATCAGGCGGTCATCGAAGTCCGCCATTTGTTCGAGCATCCGATAGCGCGCCTCGGTCTCGCGGGTTTTCTCCTCTTCGGGTATCTGGATCAGCCTGGATGGCCGGCCGGACTCGTAGGTGTAGGCGCGCTCCAGCGCGAGATCGATATAGCCGAGCGCGCCGGATCCGTTCCAGATGGGGATCTGGCGCGCGACGAGGGGTTCGAGGCTGTAGGGCTGGATCGCGGTGATCAGTTCACGCACGCGGCCGCGGGCCTTGTCGATCTTGTTGATGAAGATGCAGTGCGGCGCCTGCAACTCGTCAAGCCGTCGTAACAGCGGCTGGAGCAGGCTGGCGCGGCCGGGGTCCGGGTCGGCGACGACAATCGTGAGGTCCACGGCGGGAATGACGTTGTCGGCGTCACTTGCGAAATCGACCGAGCCGGGGCCGTCGAGGACGACATAGCGGTCATCCATGAACTCGAAGCCGGCGACGTTGATTTCGGTGGAGAGCCCGCGGGCGCGCGCCTCATCGCTGGCATCGCCAACGGATGTGCCTTGCGACACCGATCCTTTTCGCTGGATGCGACCGGCCGCAAGCAGCATAGATTCAAGCAGGGTTGTCTTTCCGGTCCCGCAGGGTCCGCTCAAGGCGACCGCTCTGACGGTCGCCGCCTTTCCTCCGCTCATGTCGTGTTCCTTCACGGCTGGTGTGAAGGGCCGCGGGCCGGTCCTTAGGGGACGCGGAAGATGGTCACGCCATCGAAGGGCCGTACCCACGGCCCGGGCAAAATCATCGTGCGCCTGCGCTTGCGGAGGATCAACTGCATCCGTGTTGTGTACCGCAATAAATCACGCTGATTCGCCCTGCCCTGGACAATGGCGCCGCCTCAGCCTTCTTCTCAATTACGCGGCGTCAAGGCGCAGCATTGTGTACGGGTAGATTGCGCGGATGCGTTGACTTCAGGGCGGCGCACTCAATACTCGCAAGGATAAGCGCAATTACACGACACAGCGCTCAGGGAGAAGACGGGATGAAACCCCAGGCATTGCTGTCGGGCGTCGCTGCCCTTGTGCTGATCGTCGCCGCCGGCGGCATCGCGCTGGCCAACAATACTGGACCTGCCAGCCTGACGCCGGCGCGCGTCGACAATTTCCGGCTCACCGACAATCAGGGATTTGCCCAGGACCTGAAGCGGCTGGTGGATGTCAAAGCCATCGCGCTGGTGACGAGCGTTACGGGCGACAAGGGATCGCAACACGCCGCGAAGATTCTCGAAGGTTTGAAGTCGCAGCACCCGGACGTGACGTTCTTGATGCTGAACTCCAGCGCGAAGTCGCGCGATGAGATAGCGGCGGAAGCGGCGAAGCTGGGCGTCACCATGCCCGTGCTGCATGACGAACTTCAGCTGGCGGGCGAGCAGCTGGGCGTCACCTATGCAGGCGAGGCCTTCCTGATCGAGCCGAAGACGCTGCGCATTCTCTATCACGGCCCGGTTGATGGCAGCGCGGCCGCCGTGAGCGCCAAGGGCTATCTCAAGGAAGCCCTCACGGATGTGCTCGCCGGTCGGCCAGTGGCCACCGCAAGCGTCGCCGGCAAGGGAACGCCGATCAACTTCCTCGAGCGAGCCAAGCGCGCGCAGCACGCTCAGATTTCCTACGCCAACGATGTTGCCCCGATCCTCGAAGCGAAATGCGTTGTCTGCCACCAGGCCGGCGGCATCGCGCCGTTCGCGATGTCTGACTACAATCAGGTGAAGATGTTCGCGCCGATGATCCGCGAGGCGATCCGCACAAAGACGATGCCGCCCTGGCATCCCGATCCGGCGGTCGGCAAGTTTGAACACAATGGCGGGCTGTCGTCGGACCAGATCCGCACGGTGGTGCACTGGGTCGAAGCCGGCGCGCCGCGTGGCGAGGGCGACGATCCGCTGGCGAAAGAGGCGCGCAAGGCGCCGGACTGGCCACTCGGCAAGCCGGATCTGGTGCTCGACGTGCCCGCTTACACGGTGCCTGCGTCAGGCGTGGTGGACTACCAGTTCCCCGCAGCGGTGAACCCGCAGACCGAAGCGCGCTGGGTGAAGGCGGCGACGCTGCTGCCCGGCGACCGGCAGGCGACCCACCACATTCTCTCCGGCTATATGAAGCAGTTCGCGACGGGACCTGCTTCATCGCAAGCGTGGGAAGCCTCCTACGGTGAGTACGCTGTTGGCGGTGAATCGCTGTCGATGCCGAAGGGCGTCGGGATCGAGCTTCCGGCAGGCGGCGCGATGGGCTTCCAGATGCACTACACGCCTTATGGCAAGGAAGCGGTCGATAAATCGAAGATCGGTTTCTACTTCTACCCGAAGGGCGAAGAGCCCGACCGGATCATGCGGCACGTGGTGATCGCCAATAATTTCATCGAAATCCCGCCGGGCGTCGAGAACCACAAGGAGGTCGCCTACTCGACCTTCCCGAAGGAAGCGACGTTGCATTCGGTTTTCCTGCACACCCACTATCGCGGACGCGCGAGCGCGCTCGACATGATCCTTCCGGACGGGACGAAGAAGGCGCTGATCAGCCTGCCGCGTTACGACTTCAACTGGCAGCGGACCTACACGTTCACCGATCCGGTGAAGGTGCCGGCGGGGGCAAAGATCGTCGCGACCTACTGGTACGACAATTCCGTGCGCAATCCGGCGAACCCCGATCCCAAAGGCACCATCGTCTGGGGACCGCAATCGTGGGAGGAGATGCACTACACCTCCCTCTATTACCAATGGACCGACGAGACCGTGGCGAAGCAAGCCGACGCCACGGACGAAATGCGGACGATGCCCAACCGGATGATGGGCGCGCTGGACGCCAATTTCGACGGCAAGGTTCAACGCGCGGAGCTGCGCGGGCGGGTCGAGCAGGCCATCGGGCCGAACTGGGCCGCGGTTGACGTCAGCAAGGACGACGTTCTTGATCGGTCGGAGCTGAATGGCGCGATGAAGTACCTCACGCCGATGATGCGGTCGAGCCGCAGCAACCGCGACGCGCCTCAGTAGGGAATGGCCGGCAGACGCCAACTGACAGTGGGAGAGATACCTTGAAGACGAGCATGATCGCGATCATGGCGCTGGCGGGCGCCAGCCTTCTCTGCTCTGCCGCCCTCTGTCCCCCAGCGATGGCGCAGGCAGCGCCGGGATATGAGACGCCGAAAACCAGTTGGGGCGCGCCTGACCTCACCGGCTTCTGGACCAACACCTCGCTGACCGCAATGCAGCGGCCGGCGGGCGCCGAGAAGCTGGTGCTCGATGACAAGGAGGCGGAGCAGCTCACGCGCCGCCACGTCTACTCCGCGGCCGAGCGCGAGGAGTCAGGCGCATCCAAGGTCGATGAGGCGTCCTCCAAAGAACTGCTGTCGGACGGCAATGCGTCGCGCGCTTACAACCGCTACTGGATGGACCCCGGCACGAACTATGCGCAGGTCAAGGGCGAGTATCGCTCAAGCTGGATCACCCATCCCGCAGACGGCCGCATTCCCTACACCGAGGCCGGCGTCCGGGCGAACACGCGCACGAACACGTTCGACGATTTCGAGATCCGCCCCCTGCCCGAGCGCTGCATCATGAGCTTCACCGGCGGCGCAGGCCCGGTGATGAACAACGGGATGTACAACAACACGTACCAGATCGTGCAGGCGCCCGGCCACGTCATGATCCTCACCGAGATGATCCACGACGTGCGCGTGATCCCGATCGGCCAGGCTGGCGTCATCAAGCACGGGCCACGCGAGATTCCGAAATGGGGCGGCGATTCCATCGGCTGGTATGAGGGAAACACGCTGGTGGTGGAGACGATCAACTCGCACCCCAAGCAGCGCTCCTTCATCTCGCCTCAGGGCAAGGTGACCGAACGCTATACGCGCTGGGCCGATGGCGAGATCTTCTACGAATTCCGCGTCAATGATCCGGTGCTCTACAAGGAGGCGTGGGGCGGGGAAATGTCTCTGCGAGGCTCCGACCAGCCGGTCTACGAGTACGCCTGCCACGAAGGCAACCACGCACTGCCGGGCATCCTCGCCGGCGCGCGCGAGCTTGAAAGGCAGGGACGCCCGCATCCGGTGGAGCTGCCGATCTTCGCGGGCGTGGATGTGTCCGACGGGGAGTAGCGACGAGCGCAGGCGTCGGTAAGCTCGGCGCTCGTGCTTCGACGGACGGCCCTTCGGGCCTGCTCAGCATGAGCGCTATTCTGACATCAGCCACCAAGCGCTCATCCTGAGCAGCGCACGAAGTGCGCGTCCGTCGAAGGACGAGCGCGTGCTCGCGACGGCCCAACGACCAGTTCCAAGGTTCAAAACTCAGGTGACTTTCCGCGCCAGATCCGGGAACATCTTGCCGACCTTGCCCAGCAGGTAGTCGCCATAGGCGCCCTCGAAAGCATGCAGGTTGGTCTTGTCCCAGCGCTGCAGACTGTCGTCACTCGCGGCGTGGCCGGGCAGCGGCACGATACGAGCCTCAAAACCGGGATCGAAGAAGAATGGAAACGACAGCCGCGAACGGCCGCTGCTGTTCAACACGCGATGCGGTGTCGAACGGTAGTAGCCGCCAGTAAGCCGATCCAGCATGTCGCCGATATTGACCACCAGCGCGCCCGGGACGGGCGGCGCGTCGATCCAGCCGTGCGGCGTCTTCACCTGCAGCCCGCCAATATCATCCTGTGCCAAAAGGGTCAGCAGGCCATAGTCCGTATGTTCGCCCACACCCCAGCCTTCGCTTGGCGTCGAGGCGGGATAGTGGAAGATGCGGAACAACAGGGTCGGCTGCGCTGTGTAGGTCTCGCTGAAATACTGCGCGTCGAGGCCAAGGCTGATCGCTACCCCTTCCATGATCGCGTGCGCCGATTGCTCCGCGCCGCGCATGAAGGCTGTGACCGCCTCGCGCAGCTCCGGCACGGCATCGGGAAACTGGTTCGCGCCATGCAGCGGCAGCACCGCCTTCACGCGCGGATCATCCGGCCCCAGCTCCTCTCCAAAATAGACGCCCTCCTTGATGTCCGGCTTGCCTGAGGTCAGCTCGCCGCCGACCGGGAAGAAGCCGCGCCACGCCCGGCCACCCTTTGCCATCGCGATCTGCATCTTCTCCGCCTCGGGCAATGCGAAGAAGCGATGGCTGGCCCGCGCAAGCTGCTCCAGCGTGGCCGGCGCGATGGCGTGGCCTGCAGCATAGAAGAAGCCGAGATCGCGGCATGCAGCGCCGATCTCGCGCGCCACGGCGCGCCGCGCGTCTTCGTTCCCCGTCAGCAGGGGCGACACGTCGATGACGGGCAGGCGCTGGGTCATGCCCGCAGGCTCGCGCATCGGCGCCAGCGGCTCAAGCAGGCTGTCTCAATCGTGAGTTGAGCGCTGCAGCGGAACTGCGCTGGCCGGGTTGCCGCGGGCTTGAGGCTATGGTCATGGTCCGCCGCTGCCGGGGGGCCCCGGCCGGCCTGGACTTATAAACCCGACCAACCGAGGAAACCTCCCCATGAACAAGCTTCTCGCCGCCGCCCTGCTCGGCGCGACCCTTCTTGCCGGCCCGGCGCTCGCCCAGACACAGACCGGCGCTGCCGCTCCCGCAACTGCAACCGTCGAAGCCAAGCTGTCCGTCAATTCGGGCATCAAGGCCCTGCTGGCCGACGAAAAAGCCAAGGCCGTCCTCAACAAGTACGCCCCGATGGTCGTCGAGTTCTTCGCCTCGGGCCAGGCGGAAGGCATGGTCCCCGGCGAAACACCGCTAACAACACTCGCCCAGAACCCCATGGCCGCCGACGCCGGCCTCAACGCCGAAAACATGGTCAAGATCGCGGAAGAACTCGCCGCGCTCTGATCTCACTGACACGCGGCATCGAGGGACGCTGCACACCGGGGCTCGCCATTCGGCGGGCCCCGGTTCGCGTTGCGGCCACAGCTTTTTTCCGCAGAAACAGCCCCATCTCGCCGCCCCATTAGCGCCCTTGCGCCGCACGCAAGCCAACGATACAACCCGCCCCTCATCGACAGGCCGCGCCCGTAGCTCAGCTGGATAGAGCACCAGACTACGAATCTGGGGGTCAGGAGTTCGAATCTCTTCGGGCGCGCCAGTACTTTTTCCGACATCGTGGGACTGATTGGCGGCGCTCGCTGGCGCTTGAGGCGGCGTTGGTGGCAAGCGGAGGCGCCGTAGGGTCTCGGTGGGGCTCGGGTCGCTTAGCGCCCGCTGAATTTGCCCGCATGAACAGGTGAACATCGCTGGAGGTTGGGTTAATCTTTTCCCTGCAGGGTTAGCGTTCTGCAGCGAGCGGGTACGGTACGCGAGTTGCAGGGCGGGATGGAATGCGGTCGCGTTCGCCCTGGCGGCGGATGCTCCAGGTGGGAGTGGTAACAAGCCGTGAAAGTGCTTGTCATCGAGGACACGATGAAGCTCGGCGCCGCGATCGTGGAGGCGATGTCGCGTTCCCAATTCAATTGCGAGGTGGCGACCAACCTGCGCGATGCGCAAATGAAGGTCGATGGCGCGGACTATGACCTGATCCTGCTCGACCTCAGCCTGCCGGATGGCGACGGGCTCGACTTCCTGCGCAAGTTGCGCGCGGCCTCGGTACGCACGCCGGTGCTCGTGCTGACGGCGCGCGGCGGGCTCAATGACCGTATCTCCGGCCTCGACGATGGCGCGGACGATTACCTCGTGAAGCCGTTCGAGCTCAACGAGATGGTATCGCGCTGCAAGGCCATCCTGCGAAGGACCGACCGCGCGATGGCGGACTCCTTCCGGGTCGGCAAGCTTCTGTTCGACCAGCGTTCGGGCATGGTCAGCGCCGAGGGCCACCCGACGCCCCTGCCCCGCCGCGACAGCCTGCTGCTTGCAGCCCTGATGCGCCGCCAGGGCAAGGTGTGCACGCGCAAGCATCTCGAGGATGCGGTCTACGAAGCCAACACCGAAGTTTCGACCAACGCGCTCGAGGCGAGCATCTATCGTCTGCGCGCGTTTCTCACAGCTGCGAAGACTGGCTGCGAGGTGCGGACCGTAAGGGGAGTGGGTTATGTTCTCGTGGTTGAATAAACCCAAGGAGGCCAGCTGGTCTCTGTCGCAGCGGCTCATGTCGCGGATCATCGTGATCTCGACATTCATCACCGTGCTGGTCACCGCGTCGGTGACGATCCACTACGGCTATGACGTTCCCGAGCTGCAGCAGCGCACCGTCTTCGGGCTTGCTCAGGAAATCGCGCGCGACATGCCGTTCGAGGCGTCCGGCGATGAACTGCACGAGGCGGTGACGGCGCGCAAGGATCTCTTCACCCGCTACCCCAACGCCTATGAATGGTATGTGCTGAACGGCGACGGCGACGTCATCGGATCGTCGGCGAACGGTCTAGTGGACCGCAAGCAGTTCCCACCCGGCTTGCCGCCCGCCGAATGGGATGCGCCGACACTCAAGAATGGCTGGCAGGCGGGCAAGACCTTCTTCAGGGACGGACACGTCCGCCACGTCATCGCCGTGGCGCATTCCGACCCAGGCGGCCTGCTGGTCGGACTCGCGCTTGGCGAGGGGTTGATGCACATCGTGCTACCGCTGGTTCCGTTCATCCTGCTGATCTGGATTTTCGTGTCGGCCGTGGTGCGAAAGACACTGGCCCCGCTGGAATCTCTGGCCGAGCAGGCCAAGCGCGTGCAGCGGATGGAGGACATCCGCCCGCTCGACCCCAAGGACGCGCCGCGCGAAGTGGCGGAACTGGTGAAGGCGCTCAACATCTCGCTGGAAAAGCTGCGCGCCTCGATCGAGGCGGAGAAGCGCTTCCTGCAGGACGCGGCTCACGCGCTGCGGACGCCGCTCGCCATTGTGAAGGCGCGGCTGGAACTCGACGGCGACGAGATCGACGCGCACAGCCTGCTGGAGGAGGTCAACGGCCTGATCCGGCTTGCGACGCAGCTGCTTGCCAGCGCCAACGCCGAGCGGCTTGTACTGCGCGCCGACGCGCGCGCCGAGCTGGGCGCGGTGGCCCACGACGCCGTCTCCAACATGACGCCGCTGGCGATCCGGGCGGGCGTGGACCTCGGCTTTTCGAGCGATGGGCGCGAAGCGCCGGTTCGCGGCGATGCCGATGCGATCAGCCATGCGCTGAAGAACCTGATCGAGAACGCGCTGAAGTTCACGCCGCCAGGCAAGGCGGTGACCGTGCATGTCACCCACGATCCGCCGGCCATCGTCGTGCGCGACGAGGGCCCGGGCGTGCCGGCCAGCAGGGCGGAGCGCGTTTTTGAACGGCATTCGCGCGGCAAATTCGGCGACGGCATGGGCGCCGGTCTCGGCCTGTCGATCGTGCGGCGCATCATGCACGCCCATGGCGGTGAAGCAGCCCTGGTGCCGTCGGAAGAACCCGGCGCGTCGTTCAGGCTGGCCTTCCCCACAGGCGTGCGCGAGACCAGCGCGAACGACGACGAGCCCGCTCGCACCGCAGTGGCGGCCTAACCGCCAGCTTCAAACACACCGCGAGCGATGGCGCGCGCCAGCGTGCTCGCTGCGAGCTCGCCGATGCGGGCCAGCATGAACGGGCGGTGCTCGCTGCGTTCGACCTGCGCGGTCGAGAGGCAGAACACCACATCACCATCGAAGGGCGCGAAGGCGGGCCGGACAGCGCGAGCGAGCCCCGCCATGGCCATCTTGGCGATGCGCTGCGCCTCTGCCGGCGCAAGAGCCACATTAGTGGCGACACAGCACAGCGTGGTGTTCGTCCGGCCCGCCATGGGCGGCAGCGGAGAGAAGCCGGGATTGCTCTTGGCGGCGCCCCAGTCATCCGGATCGAGCGCATAGCCGTCCGCAGGCCGCGCGCCGCCGAACTCGCCGGACTGTTCGTAGGCCCAGGCCCAGAACGCCTCCGACCCGGGCATCTTCACCGAGCCATGCGAATTCACCGCCGCCAGCGCGCCGACCACGATGCCGTCATGCGTCGCGATGCTGGCCGAGCCAAGACCACCCGGACCGCCGCCTGCGCGCGCGCCAAACCCTGCGCCCGCCCGCCCCAGGTCGAAGGCGGGCTGAACATTCCTCAGCGCCTGCATCCCGAGCGCGCGATAGGGCGGCGTCTCGCCCCACGCCTTGTCGCCGGAATTGGCGAGATCATAGAGGATGGCCGCGGGCACGATGGGCGAGGTTGGAATCGCGCTGTTGGGAAACAGCGCGAAGCCCTGCCCCGCCGCCCCCAGCGCCGCGGTCACGCCATCGGCGGCTGCAAGGCCATAGACCGAGCCTCCCGAGAACACGATCGCATCCACCGCATCGACCAGCGTGTCGGGCGCAAGGGCGTCCGTCTCTCGCGTGCCCGGCCCACCGCCGGCAACGACCACCGCCGTAACGGCCCGTGCATGAGGCCGGATCACGGTGACGCCTGTGCCCACAGCCGCGTCATGCGCCGAGCCAACCAGCAGCCCGCCAACATCGGTGATTAGGTTCATGGGACCGGGACGCGCGCTCAACTGGCAGTTCCCGTCATTTCGCAGGCCTCAAGGCAGGCTTCAGTTGCCGTCATTGCAGGACGGTGTAAGGGCGCTGTATGACCGCCCTCTTCCCCCCGCGCAACAAGGAGCGCCCGCGCATGCGCCACACCAGGCTTGCCGGCATTGCCGCCTTCGCCCTCCTGATCGCGGCGTCAGGCTGCACCAGCCCGCCAGCAGCAGGGCCAACGCCATCGGCGGAGTGGAAACTCTCCGGCCGCGCCATGGTCTCGGCGGCGGACAAGCGCGCGGTCGAAGCGGGCCTTGCCGCAATCAAGGCAGGCGGCAGCGCCGTGGATGCAGCGATCGCCGCGCATGCTGTGCTTGGCCTCGTCGAGCCGCAGAGCTCGGGCATTGGCGGCGGCGGCTACATGGTCGTCTACGATCGCAAGTCCAACACGACGACCGTGTTCGACGCCCGCGAGACGGCGCCAGCTGCGGCGACGGCAGACTACTTCACCGTCAACGGACAGAATCTCGGCTTCGTGCAGGCGATCCTGTCCGGCAAGTCGGTCGGCGTGCCGAGCGCCATCGCGCTCTACAAGTCCGCGCACGACAAATATGGCAAGAAGCCCTGGGCGGCGAACTTCGATGCCGCGATCAAGTTGGCCGACGAAGGCTTCATCGTCACGCCGCGCCTCGCAGGCTCGCTGAACACGCGCTACCAGAATGGCCCGCTGGGCAAGGACCCTGTCACCGGCGCCTATTTCTTCCCGAACGGCAAGGCGCTGGCGGTCGGTGACCGACGCACCAACCCGGAATACGCCGCAACACTGCGCACCGTCGCGAAGGACGGCCCGGCCGCCTTCTACAGCGGGCGCATCGCGCAGGACATCGTCAACGCCGTCCATGCGGGCGAAGTCCAGGGCGCGCTCTCGCTGAAAGACATCGCGGACTACAAGGTGCTGGAGAAGCCGGCCGTCTGCGGACCGTTCCGCACCTATCGCATCTGCTCGGCGCCGCCCTCCTCCTCCGGCGGCGTGGCGATGAACCTGATCCTCTCGCTGTATGACAAGATCGCTGCAGCGAGCCCGGACGATACGCCCGCTGCGAACCTGCGCGACTTCGTGCTGGCCCAGCAACTCGGCTATGCTGACCGCGATCACTACATCGCCGATCCGGACGCCGTGTCAGTGCCGGTGGCCGACCTGCTGAACCCCGCCTACATCAACGCGCGCGCCGCCAGCGGCTTCAAGCCGGGCGACGCGCCACAGCCGGGCGATCCCGGCGCAGTGCTGCACGGCAAGCCGATCCTCGACATGTGGGGGCGTGATGCGAACACGGCCCAGCCCGGCACGACGCACATGTCCCTCATCGACTACGAGGGCAACGCCGTCTCCTTCACTGCGACCGTGGAGAGCGGCTTCGGGTCTCAGCGCTGGACCAACGGCTTCCTGCTCAACAACCAGCTCACCGACTTCACGCGCCCGGCGACCGTGAACGGCAAGCCTGTCGCCAATGCGCCGGGGCCGGGCAAGCGCCCGCGTTCCTCCATGTCTCCGACCATCGTGTTCGACCAGGCCGGCGATCCCTTCATGATCACGGGCTCTCCCGGTGGAAACTCCATCGTCGGCTACGTCTCCAAGACGCTGGTTGCCGTGCTCGACTGGGGCGCGACAGCGCAGCAGGCGAGCGCGCTTCCGAACGTCGTCGCGCGTGGCCCCGTCGTGAGCGTCGAGACGGCGGACGAGACAGGCAAGCAGTGGTCGAAATTTCTCTCCGACGCCGGCTTCAAGATCCGTGAAGTGGCTGGCGAGAACTCGGGCCTCAATCTGATCGTCGTTCGGCCCGACCGCCTTGAAGGCGGCGCCGACCCGCGGCGCGAGGGCGTGGCGATCGAGGCTGTGCGCTAAGTCGGCGCGCACAGGGAACTCTGCGGCTCTCCAAAGCTGTATGCATCGTCATGTTCCAGCGTGGGTTCCATCGGAACTCGCAATGTCCCCTCACGTTCTGACGGGACTGCTGCGCCGTCCGGCGTTGCACCGCATGATTTTAGGAGAGAACCTTGACCCGAGCAAAACTTCCGATGCTGCTCGCGGCGTCTGTCCTGGCGCTCGGCTTTGCCGCCTGCGCGCCGGAAAACCCCGCAAGCGAAGCAGTTCCGACCGACACCGCCGCCCTTGACGGCACGACCACGACGGAAACCGATGTTGATTCCGGCGTAACCAACTTCGTCGAGACGGCGTCGCTGGGCAATATGTACGAGATCGAAGCGGGCAAGATCGCGCTTGAACGTTCCAAGGTTTCCGCCGTCAAGGACTTCGCCCAGATGATGGTCGATGGTCACACGGCTGGCCTTGCCGAGCTGACGACGCTGTCGACCGCCGCGATGGTTGCCCCGCCATCGGCTCTCGACAACGACCACGCCTGCAAGCTGGAGGCGCTTCGCAATGCCTCCGTCGAGGACTTCGACGACGTGTACATCGATCAGCAAACCGAAGCTCACGAAAACATGCTGAACCTCGTGAAGGACTTCTCTTCAAACGGCAAGGACATGGGCCTTCAGGCCTTCGCGACCAAAATGGCGCCGACTGTCGAAAAGCATCTCGCTACGGTGAAGGCGCTGGACGACTCCCCCGCCGACGACGTCACCAAATCGCCTAGCTAGACCTGATCGCTGATAACGGGACGGACGCGATCCGGTCCCGACACCGCTAGCGTCCCTGAGGGCCCCGGCTTTGCCGCGGGCCCTCT
Organism: Alphaproteobacteria bacterium; assembly: GCA_031419455.1. Taxonomy (GTDB): domain Bacteria; phylum Pseudomonadota; class Alphaproteobacteria; order Caulobacterales; family Hyphomonadaceae; genus UBA7672. The sequence goes on along the minus strand of JANOKS010000021.1, from coordinate 12,218 downwards.
TCGCTATTCCGGATCAGGCCGCAGGCACCCGCAGCGTGAACGCCGCCCCGCCCGCGCCATTCGACGACATCACCAGTTCGCCCTTCATGCCGCGCGCCAGCTCGCGTGCGATGGCGAGGCCAAGGCCTGCGCCCCCGCGCGAGCCCGAACCGGCGAACGGCTGGAACAGGCGTCCCACAACCATCGCCGGCACGCCGGGGCCATTGTCGACGATTTCCACCACAGCCGCATCGCCGTCCCGGAAAACACGCGCGCTGACCTTGCCGGGACACGGCCGGTCCTTCTGGTCGCGGATGGCGCGGGCGGCATTGCGCACGAGGTTGGCGACGATGCGATGCACATGGTCGACGTCGGCAATCGCGTTGATCGGGCCCTGCGCGTCCAGCTTCCATTCGATGTCGCCGCACCCGGCCAGCCCCTCGGCTGCCGCTTCATCGATGGCGGGGATGAGGTTGACGCTGGACAGGTTAGGCTCGGCGACTTCCTCACGCGCATGACTCAGCGTCGCCTCGGCGAGGTTTACCGCGCGCTGGATCGCCCGCTCAAGGCGCGGCGCGGCGCGCTTCACGCGCGGGTCCTCGGACTCGGCAAGACCCTCGGAGACGATCTGGGCCGCCGACAGGGAATTGCGCAGGTCGTGATTGATCTTGGCCACGGCCTCGCCCAGTTCTGCGAGCCGCTTGCGCTGGCGAAAAGCTGCGGACACCGTCTTCTGCATCGCCTGCAACGCGACGTTGGCGCGGCGCATCTCGTAGGCGCCGCTGGTCATCGGCTCGATCTCGGCGCCTTCCGGCGCGTTGGCGAAGCGAACGATGCCGAGTGTCATGCGCCGCATCGGCTCGATCACCAGCCGGTAGATCGCGAAATAGACCAGCGCCCCCACCACCGCTGCAATCAGCAGCGACAGCACCAGCAGCGTGCGCGAGAAGGCGATCAGCCCATCCTTCAGCCCCTGCTCCTGCACGATCACTTCCATCACCTCATCGCGCGTCAGCGAGGGTGACAGCAGGATGCGGAGAAACCGGCCGCGCGGGGCGAACATGTGGCTGAAGGCCCCGGCGATGCCATCGACGAAGTTCTCCGTCCGAAGATCGATCACCACCAACTCGCCAGAGATATCGATGGCGGGCGGCAGGATCTCGCCGCGGAAATCCTGCTCCTGCACCGCGACGGAGACGACCTGCGCACGCTCCAGCAGCTGGCGGGACAGTTCGTCGCCCACCCGGCCGTCTGGCGCGGCCTCGACGGCCAGTGCGGCGATCTGGGCTGCCTGCCCCCGCTCCTCCAGCCAGTTGTTGCGGAAAGTCCCGGCCAGCACCGGATAGGCCAGCGCCACGGCAAGCAGGACGAAGGCGGCCGTCGAGATCAGCAGCCGCCCGCGAAGGCCCGACAAAAAGCGTCCCTTTCCGCCCTCCGGCGCGCTGGCCGGTGCGGCATCTCCCTCAAGATGATGGATCTCGCTCAGCTGGTGGTCCCCTGGGCGTTTCCGGTTCGCGCGGCCTTGCCGTCTTTTCATGTGGTTGTACGGCCTAGCAGTCACAATCCCGTCGCAGGAAGGCGACTTCATGCGACAGCCCGGTCGTGCTTGACTTGCCTGGATCGACCATGTAGTTCCCCCGCCTCCTAAAGGAATAAGGGGCAGTGACCCGTGTCCACAAAAAGGACTTTCCAGCCGAGCAACCTGAAGCGCAAGCGGCGCCACGGGTTCCGTTCGCGCATGGCGACCAAGAACGGCCAGAAGATTCTGGCCTCCCGCCGCGCCAAGGGCCGCAAGCGTCTGAGCGCGTAAGCGCTTCGTCGACGTCCGACAACACTGCGGAATTTGAGGTGCTTCGCCTTCGGGTGCGGCGCGAATTCCTTTTCGTTGCCGAGGGTTATGCCGAAAGGCGGCGCCTGATCGTCGTCCAGGCCCGCCGCCGCAACCTGCCCCGCCCCGAGGCAGGCGCGGGATTCACCACCACCAAGAAGATCGGCAACGCCGTGATCCGCAACCGCGCCCGGCGCCGCCTGCGCGAGGCCGCGCGGGCGCTTTTGCCGGTTCATGGAATCGGTGGCGCCGACTACGTTTTTGTCGCGCGGCAGGAAACCGCCGCAGCGCCATGGCCACGTTTGCTTGACGATATGGAAAAGGCGTTGATAAGCCTCCGCCGCCGCCTCTTGCCTCCTGATGGCGCCCTTCAGGCGGACGCCAGCGCCTCCAGCTCCCGGACCTGATCCATGGAACAGCAAGACCAGCGCAATCTCCTGCTGGCGCTCGCCCTGTGCTTCGGGCTGTTCATGATTTACAACATCTTCGTGCTGGAGCCCCAGCAGAAGGCCGCACAGGCCGCCCGCCAGCAAGCCACCGCAAACGCCGTCGAACAGGCCGCCTCGCCCACGCCGACCATTCGTCCCCGCGAGGAAATCGTCACCGCAGGCCTCGCCGCCGGACAGCGCGTCGCCGTGGACGCACCCTCGATCGAAGGCTCGATCTCCCTGCTGGGCGCGCGCATCGACGACGTGTCGCTCAAGAATTTCTACGAGACGATCGGCGACAAGGAACGCCGGAACCCCGTCGGCGAGATCAAGCTGCTGGCCCCGGCCGAGACCGAGCGCGCCTTCTACGCCACTGTCGCCTGGACGACGCCGACCTCCACGACCGACGGCGTTCTCTGGACGCAGACCAGCACCGGCGCGCTGACCTCGGACAATCCGCTGAAACTGTCCTACACCGCCGCGTCCGTGCGCATCGACCGCACCATCAGCGTCGATGGCGACTACATGTTCACCATCGCCGACGTTGTCGCCAACACCGGCGCGGCGCCGATCACGCTGACCCAGAAGGCCCAGCTGCGCCAGCGCCAGACGCCCGATCTCGTGACCACCGCCGTTCAGGAGCAAGGCGCCCATCGTGGCGCGCTCGGCGTCTACGGCACCGACAAGAACCAGATGGTCAATTACCACGACCTCACCCAGGGCAAGGCCGTGTCCCGCAGCGTGACGGGCGGCTGGAACTCGCTGACCACGAAATACTGGATGGCCGCCGCAATTCCCGAGCAGGGCGAAGCCGTCACGATGGTGGCCAGGTCCGAAGCGCTGAACGGCGAGGTCACCTATTCCGCCGGCTACGATCTCTCGCCCTACGAGATCGCACCCGGCCAGTCGATCACCAAGACCGCGGGCATCTTCGCCGGCGCTAAGCGCGTGTCGGTGCTTGACCGCTACGAGAACAAGGAAGGCATCCCCGCATTCACAGACGCGGTGGACTGGAGCTTCCTTTTCTTCATCACCAAGCCATTCTTCTTCCTGTTGATGCTGCTGCAGAGCTGGGTCGGCTTCTTTGGATTCGCGATCCTGCTGCTGACTGTCGTGGTGAAGACGGTGTTCTTCCCGCTGCAGTTCAACATGTACAAGTCGATGTCGAAGATGCGGCTGCTGCAGCCCGAGATGAAATCGCTCCAGGAGCGCTTTGCAGGTGACGCCCAGCGCATGCGCGCCGAGCAGGCCAAGTTGTTCCAGCGCGAGAAGGTCAATCCGGTTGCGGGCTGCCTGCCGCTGATCCCGACCATGTTCGTGTTCTACGCCCTCTTCCATGTGCTCAACGTCACGATCGAAATGCGCCACACGCCCTTCGTCGGCTGGATCAGGGACATGTCGGCGGCAGACCCGACATCGATCTTCAACCTGTTCGGCCTCATCCCGTGGGAGCCGCGCTCGGTGCCGCTGATCGGCGGCCTGCTCGGCATCGGCGTCTGGCCAATCCTGTACGGCATCACCATGGTCGGCCTGCAGAGCCTCTCTGCGCCACCGACCGACCCGATGCAGAAGGCGATCATGAAATGGATCCCGCTGCTCTTCACCGTACTGTTCGCGGGCTTCGCCGCCGGCCTCGTGATCTACTATGTGTGGTCGAACCTGATCTCGATCCTGCAGCAATACATCATCATGCGCCGAACCGGCGTCGAGACCGAGTTCGACAAGTGGATCAAGAAACGCTTCGGCAAGGACAAGCCGCCGTCCGATTCCGGCAAGTCGAAACGCGCGCCGGCGAGCTAAAGTCGAGACGGCGCAGGCCTTCGTGTCTTTGTGCTGGCTTGGTGTCTTTGTGTTTGAACCTTTCAAGTGAAACACAAAGGCACAAAGATTCGCACGAAGGACACGAAGCGACCACGGCGGATGCAGTGGCGGGGCTCACGGACTTAACGCGATGACTGATTTCACCCCCGAACAGATCGAAGCCGCCCGCAAGCTGTTCGCGGGGCCGGTGACATTCGTCATGGGCGCCGTGGCGATCAGCGCCATGCCGCCGGGCGACCGGCCCGAGATCGCCTTCGCTGGCCGCTCCAATGTCGGCAAGTCGAGCCTCATCAACGCGCTGTGCAACCGCAAGAACCTCGCGCGCGCCTCCAACACGCCGGGCCGCACGCAGGAAATCAACTTCTTCGATCTCGCCGAGGGCAAGTTCTATCTCGTCGACCTGCCCGGCTACGGCTTTGCCGACGCGCCAAAGAAGAACGTCGATACGTGGAGCCGCCTCAACCTCAACTATCTGCGCAGCCGCTCGAAATTGCGCCGCGTCTTCATGCTGATCGACGCCCGCCGCGGCGTGGGCGATGTCGACCGCACCGTGATGAAGGACCTCGACAGCGCGGCCGTGCAGTACCAGATCGTGCTCACCAAGTCCGACAAGATCAAGAAATCGGACCTCCCCGATCTGGTCGCCGCAACCACCGCCGCGCTGATGCAACAACCCGCCGCCCACCCGCACGTGCTGGTCACATCCAGCGAGAAGGGCCTCGGCATACCGGAGTTGCGGGCCACCATCCTGTCGTTGAACTAGTGCCCGTTCCGCCCTCATGGTTCGACGGGCGCGCTTCGCACTGCTCACCATGAGGGCTCTCACTGCCGCCGGTTGAGGCCCCTCATGGTGAGCAGCGACCGAAGGGAGCGTCCGTCGAACCACGAGGGGCCGGGCTTCCGGAACTTACTGCCAGCGCAGTGGCAGCTACATCCGGGTGCCACACGAAAATCATTACCCTCCGATGTCGGCCCTGATATTCCTTGCCCGTCCTCTGGACACAGGCTGCGACGGGCCCCACATGGCGGGAGGCCGCCTCAAGAGCCACAACAACACGCCGGGGGTCTGATACGTATGCAACCCGTTCTCTCGATCCGGGGTCTCAGCAAGTCCTACAAGGGCGGGCTGCAGGCGCTGAAGACTGTCGATCTCGACATCCAGAAGGGCGAGATCTTCGCCCTGCTCGGCCCCAACGGCGCAGGCAAGACGACACTTATCAACGCCGTGTGCGGAATCGTGACACCGACAACCGGCGTGATCACCGCCGCCGGCTACGACACCCGCAAGGAATACCGCGCCGCGCGCTCGCTGATCGGCCTGGTGCCGCAGGAGATGCACATCGACATATTCGAGACGGTCTGGGCCGTGACGAACTATTCACGCGGTCTGTTCGGCCTGCCCCCCAACCCCGCACATATCGAAAAAATCCTGAAAGACCTTTCGCTCTGGGACAAGAAGGACACGAAACTCCAGGAGCTCTCCGGCGGCATGAAGCGCCGCGTGCTGATCGCCAAGGCTCTGGCGCACGAACCTGAAATCCTCTTCCTCGACGAGCCCACGGCAGGCGTCGACGTCGAACTCCGCCGCGACATGTGGAACCTGGTCCGCAAGCTGCGCGACAAGGGCGTCACAGTGATCCTCACCACGCACTACATCGAGGAAGCGGAGGAAATGGCCGACCGCGTCGGCGTCATCGCCAAGGGCGAGCTGATCCTCGTCGAGGAGAAGAAGACGCTGATGAAGAAGCTCGGCAAGAAGCAGGTGAATTTCGAACTTGCCGAGCCGCTCGGCGCACTGCCCGAAGGGCTCAGCGGGTGGGATCTTCAGCTGGCCGACAAGGGCCGCCGCCTTGAGTACACGTTCGACACCACCGCTGATCGCACCGGCGTCGCCTCGCTGATCAGCCGCATGAGCGAGCTTGGCGTCCAGTTCAAGGATCTTGAGACGAAGTCTTCTTCCCTCGAAGACATCTTCGTAAGCCTCGTTCACACGCCGAAGGCCGAAACCGCCCGGGAGCTGCAGCAATGACTGACGCAACCGCCGCCCTTCCGGCCCAGATCGACCGCCCCGTTCGCCACGTACCGGCCTTCAATGGCTACAGCGTCTGGGCGATGTACCGCTTCCAGATGGTGCGCTTCTTTCGCACCATCGGCGAAAGCCTCGCCACGCCCGTGATCACGACCGCGCTCTATTTCGTGGTGTTCGGCTCGGCGATCGGCAGCCGCATGGCCCCCATCGTGCCCGGTCTCGAATACGGCTCCTTCCTGGTGCCCGGCCTGATCATGCTGTCGATCTTCACCAACTCGATCTTCAATGCGAGCTTCGGCATCTACTTCCCGAAATTCACCGGCACGATCTACGAGCTGCTGTCCGCCCCCGTCTCCTACCTCGAAATCGTCATCGCCTTCGTCGGCGCGGCGGCGACCAAGTCCGTCATCCTCGGCCTCGTCATTCTCGCCACCGCCTATCTCTTCGTGCCCGTGCAGATCCTGCACCCTGTCGAGATGGTGGTGTTCCTGATCCTCGTCTCGTTCGCCTTCAGCCTGTTCGGCTTCATCATCGGCATCTGGGCGCAGAGCTTCGAGCAGCTGAACTTTATCCCGATGCTCATCGTGACGCCCCTCACCTTCCTCGGCGGCGCGTTCTACACGATCGACATGCTGCCCGAGGCCTGGCAGGGCATCGCCCAGCTCAATCCCGTCGTGCACCTCATCTCCGGCTACCGCTGGGCCTTCTTCGGCCTCGAAGGCGACAACGTGATGCTCAGCCTCGGCGTCACGGCCGTGTTCATCGCCGTCCTGCTCGCAATCGTCAGCTGGATGTTCAAGACGGGGTATCGCCTGAAGAACTAGGCTGCCAATCAACGCAGGAGCGGGCGCCGTTTCCGGCGCCCGCCAGCCGTTTGGTCCAACCGACGGCTCAGAGCCGCGCGAACCGCGAACCCTCGCCGCCTTCGTAAAGCGCCGTCAGCAGTGGCGCATTGATCGAGGCCACAGCGACGTCGATCGCCTGTTCGCGGCAGGCCTGAACTTGCCGGCGAATGCTCATCGACGCGCTGGTCGCGCCGCGGCCGCAGACCTGATCGACAGCCCTGTTCAGACGAAACGTAAGCGTCTTGACCCCCTCAACGCGCGTCAGGTCGAGATCGCCATAGGGAACGGCAACCTTGTTGATCCGGACGCGCTGCTCCGCCGAAGCTGGCGCGGTGGCGGCGATGGCGATGGCGGCGAATAGAGCGGCATATTTGCGAGACATGGTGCTTTCCTTTGGGGCTGGATGATTGGGTGAAGGGGGTTGTCGAGCCTAGCCCTGCGCGACCGGGGCGGGCGGCGTGGAGCGTTGCTCGAACGCCAGGGTGAGTTCCGGAATGCGCATGCCCTTGACCGTTTCGCGGGTGACGTCCCGGATGCAGCCGGCTGTGGAGCGGCCGGCGGCATAGCCCGGAGCGACGCAGATCACACGAACCGCTGACTCGATGCGGCGGATCATGACAGCCGCATCAGCGGGGTTGTTGAGATCCAGCCCCACGGACGAGACGTGTACCTGCTGGGGGCGGACGGGGTCGGCGTGGGCAGCGAGGGGAGCTGCGACCAGCGCGGCGAGGAGAAGAAGCTTTTTCATGGGGAAGTCTCCGGGTGGGACAGCCCGTCTGGCTGCCAGACCAACCTCGGCGAAGCGGCCGGAAACGTCCTGATCGATGCCGGATGACAGCCTGATCGTTGCACGAAAAAGCTGATGAAAAGGTGATGTCTTTGAAAACGGTTGAGTTATTCTCAGTCGGTCAGTGACGTTCGAGGCCACTATTGGGCGCGTCGTGAAGGATAAGGGGCGCCCGCGACCATGGGGACGATCCGGCTTGGCGCATTGCAGGTCGATCCGTCGCGCAACATCATCGCGAACAATGCCGCGTCATGGTCGATTGAACCCAGAATCATGGACCTGCTGGTCCTGCTGGCGGCCCATCCCGGCGAGGTGATGAGCCGCGACACGCTCATCGAGCAGGTCTGGAAGGTGGAATACGGCGCCGACGAAAGCCTGACCCGGGCCATCTCTCAACTGCGCAAGACGTTCCGGGAAGCGGGCGAGACGGCCGAGATCATCGAAACGATCCCCAAGCGCGGTTATCGGCTTACCGTGACCCCGGAACCCGGTTCCTCCCCCCATTCCTTCCCCGAGGCGGCAAACGAGCCAGGGTACTCGCCTCTTCCGGCAACCCCGCCGCTCGCCTCGACAGAGTTCGTCTCAGAATCGGCTCCCCTTGCTGCTCACACGGGAAAGCGACCCGCGCGAGGGAGGCTGTTCGCGATTGCCGGCGCAGCGGCTGCCGTCATCCTGGCAGCCGGAGTCTGGGCGATGGTTACGCTAACGGAACAGCGTCCTGTCGCGCCGCTGGGCCCGGTGGCGCTCGCCGTGCTGCCGTTCGACAATCTTTCTACATCACCTGACGACCAGATTCTGGCGCGCGGCATTGCCCGTGAGATGCGGAACTCCCTGTCGCGCATGTCCGGGCTGCGTGTTCTCTCGGACACGTCGGCGTTCTCGGTTGCGGACCGCCAGCTCTCGCCGCAGGAGATCGGCAAGGCGTTGTCCGCCACGCTGTTGCTGGACGGGGAGTTCGAGCGAAAGTCCGACACGGTCGAGCTGACGGCGGAACTTGTGGACGCGGCGAGCGGCCTCAACATCTGGACCGGCAGTGAACAAGGCCCGGCCGACGATCTTCAGCGCGTGAAGCAGCTGTTGCTGGCGCGCATCGTTGAGAAGGTGATCCCCTACACGACCGACGCTGCGGGGCCTCCAGAAGACAGGCGCGGAAATGCGCAAGCGCACATGCTCGTACTGAAGGCCAACCAGCTCTTCTGGGAAGCACAGGGAGGCGCCTTCAACGGAGAGCAACCGCTGAAGCTGGGCGATCAGGCATGGGACCTCGTTGAGCAGGCGCTGGCGATCGACCCTGAGCTGCCCGACGCCCTGGTGAACAAGGCGTGGATCATGTCGAAGTCGGGCACAACCGCCCTGGCCACGACGCCTGAGCCGAACCTCACGCGGCAGATGGCCGCCGGCGAGCTCTATCGCCGGGCGCTGGCAATCGATCCCAACAACGTGCTTGCGCTGACCTACGTCGCCGAAACCCGCCGCCGCTTCGAGTGGAGCTGGCGCGAGGCGGAGCCCTTGTTCGAGCGCGCCATAAAGGCTGATCCCAATTCGCTGGATGCGCGGTCCTCATATTCCTTCTTGCTCAGCACCGTGGGCGACTGCGTGAAGTCGCTGGAGAATTCCACCATCGCCCGTGTCGTGGACGCTGACTCGCCGATGTCGATGACGGCGGTCGCCCGCTCCCTGCGCTGTCTCGGCCGTCACGAAGAGGCGGACAGCCTCCTGATGGATGCCCTCGCGAAGCAGCCCGAGAACGTGTTCAGGATACGTGAGCTCTACATCGGCTTGCTTCAGCGGCGCGAAGGCCGGAAGCTGAAGGAAGCGGCGTTGCACATCGACAAGACGCTCTTTCACGGGTCGCCGCCTGTGGTTGTGGCGCCTGTATTGACCCGCATGCAGATGGCCGCCGACATGCTGGAAGGAAGTCGCCGCGACGAATTCCTGACACTGGTGAACGCCGACCTTTCCAGATTGCTCGAGCCGGATGCGCCACCCAGGATCGACGGCCGCCTCACCGTCGATGTGTTGTGGACGTTGGCCATCGAACTGGCCATGGTCGGCGACCGCGACGCGGCCGTCCGGGCTCTGGAAGGCTCGATCGCAGGAGGATCTCTCTACATCCCCGAGAACATGCCCTACGGCGAGTTCGAGTTTACTCCGGAAGTCCGCGCATCGCAGCAATATCAGCGTATCTGGACGCGCGATCCGCGGTTGGTGGAGTTGACCCGGATGCGGAAGGAAAATCTGGAGAAGGGACGCATGGCCGGCCGTTGGCCCGACGGATCGGTCACGAAGCCGCCTCTCTGAACCATAACGCGTTCGGCCCTTCTACCCCCGCCCGAAACCCGCTACACCGCGCGCCATGACGAAGATACCTGCCCTCATTGCCGACCCCAACGCGGATGCATTCGCCACCGCGCGCCTGCTGTCCGAAGCGCTTCCCTACATCCAGCGCTATGACAGGCAGACCATCGTCATCAAGTATGGCGGCCATGCCATGGAGAACCAGGAGCTGGCGGACTTGTTCGCCCGCGACGTCGTCCTCCTCAAGCTGCTCGGCATCAACCCCGTCGTCGTCCACGGCGGCGGGCCTCAGATCGGCCGCATGCTGGAAAAGCTGGGCATCAAGTCGACATTCGAGGACGGCCTGCGCGTCACCGACGCCGCCTCGATGGAGATCGTCGAGATGGTGCTGGCGGGCGGCATCAACAAATCCATCGTCCGCGCCATCAACTCCGCCGGCAACCAGGCCTTCCAGATCGACGGCGCAGATCCGGACCGCGTCACCAAAGTGAAGGCCGTCGGCCTGTCCGGCATCGACGCCAACCTCATCACCGCCCAGAAACTCACCCGCACCAAGCGCGACCCTGATTCGAACATCGAGCGGGTGGTCGAACTCGGCTTTGTCGGCGAGCCCGACAAGGTGGACATTTCGGTACTGGAAGCACTTGCCGCCCAGGCCGACGATGATTTCATCCCCGTGGTGGCCCCCGTGGGCATCGGCCCGGACGGAAAGAGCTTCAACATCAACGCCGACACAGCCGCCGGGGCCATTGCCGGCGCGCTGAAGGCCGAGCGCGTGCTGTTCCTCACCGACATCACCGGCGTGCTCGACAAGGACGGGAAGCTCATCGAGCGGCTGTCGGTGGACGAGGCGCGCGGTCTTATCGCAGACGGAACTGCTCAGGGGGGGATGATTCCCAAGCTTGAAACCGCCATTCAGGCAGTGGAAAAGGGAGTCGGCGCCGCCGTCATCATGGACGGCCGGCAACGCCATGCCCTGCTGATGGAGCTGTTCACCGAACATGGCGCAGGTACGCTGGTTCACAACGGCAAACCCCGTGGCTAGCTGGGCGCTCAAGTTTGGCGTCCTCCTTGCGATGCTGGCCGCCTTCATCGTCCCATCCTCCGCCCAGGGCGGACCGAATGGCTGGGAGCTGTGCAACCGCACCAGCTATGTCGTCGAGGCCGCCACCGGCCGCCCCGATGGCGAGGAGGTCATCGTCGAAGGCTGGACCCGCATCCGTCCCGGCCAGTGCGAGACCGCGCTCGAAGGCCCGCTGAAGCCCGGCGTCTACTTCGTCTTCGCCCGCTCCTCCAAGGCGCATCGCGGCGGCCAGCGCGACTGGAGCGGCAAGACCCCGCTCTGCGTCGACACCAACGGCTCGTTCGCGGTCGAGAACCCGTCCTCCTGCCAGTCCATGGGCATGGAGCAGCGCGGCTTCAGCGCCGTGCGCATCGATGGCAAGGGCGCCTCGATGACGCTCAAGGAGACCGAACTTTACGACAAGGCCAACCAGTCGCCGCAGAACGCCGGCATCCAGCGCCTGCTCAACGACGCCGGCATCTTCCAGGACGTGGTCGATGGCTATCTCGGCCGCGAGAGCCGCGCCGCAATCAATGCCTTCCTGACCGAGCGCAAGCTGCCGCCGGGCACGACGCAGGCCGAACTCACCGACGTGCTCGAAGACGTCGCCAACCGGCGGGCACGCCAGGTCGGCATGGAGCTGTGCAACCGCACCGGCAACCGCATCCTCGCCGCCATGGCGCGCAGCCGCCCGGACGGCCTTGAATCGCGCGGCTGGTGGCTGATCGACGCCAACCTCTGCGTCCGCGCGGTCGACGAAAGCCTGATCACCGCGCCGCACTATGTCTTCGCCGAGATGCAGACCGACGAGGGCGTCCGCCGCCTCAAGGACGCGTCGACAGTCTTCTGCACCTCGCGCGCCCAGTTCGCCATCCTCGGCAACCAGAACTGCGACCAGCGCCGCTACCGCCCCGAACGCTTCATCGAGACCACGCCCCCCGAAGAAGGCAAACTCGTCTACGAATTCTTCGAGAGCGCGTTCGGGCCGCCGCAGCTGGACTAGAGCATCGGGCGGATAACCTGAATCGATATTTGCGTTAGGGACGAATTGTGATTCACCGTTCTTGGAGGTGGATCATGGGCAAAGCTTGTTCGGCCGACCTGCGGGAGCGGCTGGTACGCGAGGTTGAGGCCGGAGAA
>JANOKS010000020.1:0-4808 GCA_031419455.1 Alphaproteobacteria bacterium | reverse complement strand
GCCATAGCGTTCGAGCTTCGCCTTGCCCACGCCCGGCAGGCCCGACATGGCGTCCAGCGTGACGGGACGTTTCTCCGCCATCGCGCGCAGCGTGGTGTCGTGGAAGACGACATAGGGCGGCACACCCTGCTCCTTCGCGAGCGCTGCCCGGGCTGCGCGCAGCCGCTCGAACACTGAGGCCGCACCCTCGCCCATCTCCGCAGCCGCCGCCGTGCGCTCCCGACGCGCGACGCGCTTCGTCTGGTCCCGGCGCAGCATCACGCGTTGCTCGCCGCGCAGGATCGGCCGCGCCTCTTCGCTCAGGCTGAGCCCGCCATGCTCGGACCCGACCACAACCAGACCGGACGCGGAAATCTGCCGCAGCACGGACTGCCACGTCTTCGCATCGATATCGGCGCCCTTGCCGAACACCTGCAGCCTGTCGTGGCCGAGGCGCTCCACCTTCTCCGTCGCCTTTCCCGTCAGCACGTCGACGACATGCATCACGCCAAAACGCTCGCCGGTGCGATAGATCGCGGACATCGCCTTGATGACGGCGTCGGTTGCGTCCCACGTGTCAGCCGGGGTGAGGCAGTTGTCGCAGTTGCCGCAATTGCCGGGATGCTGCTCGCCGAACCAGGACAGGATCGCCTGCCGCCTGCACAGCGTCGTCTCGCAGATGTTGAGCAGGGCGTTGAGCTTGGAGCGCTCGACATGCTTCACCTCGCCGGGCGCCCCGCCATCGTCGATCATGCGGCGGCGGAGCACCACGTCGCTCATCGCATAGCACATCCACGCGGCGGCGGGGTCGTCATCGCGTCCAGCGCGGCCTGTCTCCTGATAGTAGGCTTCGATCGAGCCCGGCATGTCGAGATGGGCGACGAACCGCACGTCGGGCTTGTCGATGCCCATGCCGAACGCCACGGTCGCGGTCATCACCACGCCGTCCTCCTTGATGAACGCGTCCTGATTGCGCGAGCGTGCGCCCGCATCCATGCCCGCATGATAAGGCAGCGCCCGCACGCCGCGGTCGTTCAGCCACGCAGCCGCTTCCTCCACTTTCTTGCGCGACAGGCAATACACAATGCCGCTCTCGCCGCGGCGCGTCGAAAGAAAATCGAGCAGCTGCTCGCGGCCCTTCTGCCGCTGCACGATCGTGTACGAAATGTTCGGCCGGTCGAAGCTTGAAGCAAAGACCGTCGCATTCTGGAGACCAAGCCGCTCGATAATGTCCGCGCGCGTCGCGGGGTCGGCGGTGGCGGTCAGCGCCATGCGTGGTACGCCGGGAAAATTCGCAGCGATGCCCGAAAGCTCGCGATACTCCGGGCGGAAGTCATGGCCCCATTGCGAGACGCAGTGCGCCTCGTCGATGGCGAACAGGCTGATGTGTGCGTCCTGCAACATCTGCTGGAATCCTGCACTCACCAGCCGCTCCGGCGCCACGTAGAGCAGCTTCAGCCGGTCCTCGCGCAAATCATCCCGCACCACCCGCGCCTCATCCGCGTTGAGCGATGAATTGAGCATGGCCGCCGGCACGCCCGCCTGTTTCAGCGCCTCGACCTGATCACGCATCAGCGCAATCAGCGGCGAGATGATGATCGCAACGCCCGGCCGGCACAGGGCCGGCACCTGATAGCAGAGCGACTTCCCCGCCCCCGTCGGAAACAGCACGACAGCATCGCCGCCCTCCGTCACATGACGCACCACATCGCCCTGCTGGCCGCGAAAGGCGGCATGGCCGAACACCTCGGCGAGGATGGTTTCAGGGTTGAGCGGGCTGGATTGCAAGATTTCTGATCCGTCGGTGAGCGCTTCTGATGCCTGCTTCTGGCGCACTTTCGGGTTTCCTGCCTCATCCCTTTTCCTGTCATGTCTGTGAGTTGACGCAACCTGCCGCACCCTCCTAGCGTTCCTCAAGCAGAACGACTGGCCGAGGGACCCCCAACCATGAAGATCAAGCTGTTTGCGACTGCCGCCATCCTGGCGCTTGGACTTGCCGCCTGCGGTGGTGGTGAGCCAGCCCCCGCCGAGCCAACGCCTGCCGCCGAAGTGACGCCTGCGGCCGAGGCGACCCCGGCTGCGACCGCCGACATTGGCGCGACGCCCGCCGACGTCCCCGCCTTCATGAAGACGCGTCACGAGAACTACGAAGACATGGGCAAGAACTTCAAGCTGCTGAATGACAACTCCAAGCTCGACGCGCCCGACATGGCCGCCGTCACCGCCGCCGCGGCCAAGGTGAAGGGCTATGCCGAGCAGATGCCGACCTGGTTCCCGGCCGGCACGGGCCCCGAAACCGGCATCGAGACGGAAGCCAAGGCCAACATCTGGACCGACCGCGCAACCTTCGACGCCGCGATCGTGAGGCTGCAGGGAGAAGCCACCAAGCTCGCCGCCGTCACCGATGCAGCCGGCCTGAAGGCGCAATTCCCCGCCACCGGCGGCGCCTGCAAGAACTGCCACGACACATTCCGCGAAGAGAAGGACAACTAGTCCGCAGCCCAGCGATGGAATCGGACCAGAAGCAGGAAACGCCCCACACCGCGCCAGCAACGCCAGCGCAAAAAGTGTGGGACGTTCCAACGCGGCTGGTTCACTGGTTTCTTGCTGGCGGTGTCGCCTTCTCGTGGTGGTCGGTCGAGAACAAGCAGATGGACCTGCATGTCTGGTCGGGCCTCACGCTGCTTGGCCTGCTGGTCTTCCGCATCTACTGGGGCTTTGCCGGGCCTGAAACAGCGCGCTTCTCGCACTTCATCAAGGGCCCCGCCGCCGTCTTCGGCTACATCCCCAAACTGTTCAGCAAGGACTATCGCGCCGCCTTCGGCCACAACCCGCTCGGCGCGCTCAGCGTCGTGGCGCTGCTGCTGGCGATCATCGTGCAGGTGGGCTTTGGCCTCTTCGCGTCTGACACGGACGGTCTCTTTGCGGGCCCGCTCAACCGCCACATCGACTACGACACGGCCAAGGACGTCACCGGTTTCCACGAGGACTTCTTCAACGTCCTCCTCGCGCTGATCCTCCTCCACCTCGCAGCGATCGCCTTCTATCTCGTGGTGAAACGCATCAACCTGATCGGCCCGATGCTGACGGGCAAACGCCGCGGCGAGAATCTCACGGGGCCCGCAACGGGCATCGAGCCGATCCCGCTATGGCGCTTGGTGATGGGTGTGGCGCTGGCAGTCGGCGTGGTGTGGTTTGTCGCGCGGTAGAGTTCCGCCCGTTTCGCGGACAGCCCCCTCCGACCGCTTCGCGGCCACCTCCCCCGCCTTCGGCGAGGGAGGACTTCCCGACGCGGCGAGGTGAAGTCCTGCCCCAGCGAAGCTGGGGAAGGTGGCACGCGAAGCGTGACGGAAGGGGCTGCCTGCAAAGTGGGCGAATGGTGCAGTAACTCAAAAAAAGGAATGACGCCTAACTCGCCTCATCCACCCGGCGCGACAGCATCTCGATCCTCGCCGCCGCATCCGTCAGCAGCGTCGCTGCGCGGTTCTCCAGAACACGAATGCGATCGTCCATCGCCTTGGCGCCCGTGCCCACCGCCTGCGCATCGAGTTCGTCGAGCAGGGACAAGCCCGCCGCGAGGAACAGCCGCTCTGCGCCAAGATCGCCAAGCGCCTCGGTCAGCTCCATCACGCGCTGATCAAACCGCGCGCCGAGCTCTTCCAGCCGCGCTTCCTGGCCCGGCGCACAGCTCAGCGCGTATCGTCTGCCTGCGATCAGGAGTTCTGCCTTGGCCACGCGAATCTGCCTCTCACTACGGACAACATAGCACCAGATCAGACTTTTCCGAGTGCCTCGCGAACCTCGGAAATCGCCGCCCCCAGCGCCTCGGACGCCTCGTCGGCGAGCCGCTGCAACTCCTTCTCGCGCGCTTTCGCAACGTCAAGATCGCTTGCAAGGCGCGCCCGGTCCTTGCGCAGCGCGTCCGCCTCTTTTTCATACGCGCGCGAGCCCTCGAGCCGCTGAAACAGGCTGTCGAGCCGGCCTTCCAACCGGTCGATCGCCCCTTCGAGCCGCTTCAGCGCGTCGTCCATTTCCTGTTCGTCTTCAGGCGTCTCGGTCATCACGGCCCTTCCCGCGGCCTCAATCTGATCCCTGTGAACAATCGGCGCAATGGCGGGGTGCGGCGGCATATTCCCTTTGAAGCGCACCGCAAAGCCGTTAACCAGCGAGCGACCCCGCCGGAGACCGCCCATGCCGCAACTACCGCTCGCCAACGCGATCCGGGCGCTCAGCATGGACGCCGTGGAAAAAGCGCAGAGCGGCCATTGCGGCCTGCCGCTGGGCTTTGCCGACTGCGCGACGCTGCTGTTCCAGGAGTTCCTGAAATTCGACGCATCGGCGCCGGGCTGGCCCGATCGCGACCGCCTCGTCCTGTCGGCCGGCCACGGCTCGATGCTGCTCTATTCGCTGCTCTATCTCACCGGCTACCCGGAGATGAGCCTCGACGAGATTCGCAATTTCCGCCAGCTCGGCTCGAAGACGCCCGGACATCCGGAGTTCGGCCACACGCCGGGCATTGAAACCACCACGGGTCCGCTGGGCCAGGGCCTCGCCAACGCCGTCGGCATGGCGATGGCCGAGCGACATCTCAACGCGCGCTTCGGCGACGACCTCGTCCACCACCGCACCTATGTGATCGCGGGCGATGGCTGCCTGATGGAAGGCATCAGCCAGGAAGCCATCACGCTGGCCGGCCATTTGCGCCTCAAGAACCTGATCGTGATGTTCGACGACAACGCGGTCACCATCGATGGCTCGACCGGCCTGTCGGACGCCACCGACCAGGTGAAGCGCTTCAAGGCGTCGGGCTGGAACGTTGCCCGCGTCGA
>JANOKS010000019.1:0-13310 GCA_031419455.1 Alphaproteobacteria bacterium | reverse complement strand
CCGCCGAAGAACAGGATGGTCAGCATCGCGCACATCAGCACGATCGAAACATATTCTCCGATCATGAACATGAGATACGGCGAGGACGAGTATTCGACTTGGTAGCCGGCCACGAGTTCGGATTCCGCTTCAGGCAGATCGAAGGGAGGGCGGTTGGTCTCGGCCAGCGCCGAGATAAAGAAAATCACGAACATCGGGAACATGACGAAGATCGTCGGGAAGGCGAACGCATGCCAGTTCCAGACGCCACCCGCCTGGTTGGCCACCACGTCGCTGAGGTTCAGCGAACCGACGAGCAGCAGAACGCTGACGATCACGAAACCGATCGAGACCTCGTAGGACACCATCTGCGCCGCCGAGCGCAGACCGCCGAGAAACGGATACTTCGAGTTCGACGCCCACCCGCCCATGATGATCCCGTAGACGCCAAGCGACGAGATCGCGAAAAGGTACAGCACGCCCACATTGAGGTCCGCCACGACCCATCCCGGCGCCACGGGAACGACAGCCCACCCCACCAATGCGAGCGAGAGCGTGATGATCGGCGCCAGCAGGAACACCGTCTTGTTGGCGCCCGCCGGTACGATGATCTCTTTCAGAATGAATTTCAGCAGGTCCGCGAACGACTGCAGCAGGCCGAACGGCCCCACAACGTTGGGACCCTTGCGCATCTGCACCGCCGCCCAGACCTTGCGGTCGAACAATAGCAGGAACGCGATGCACACCAGCATGATAAGGACGAGCGCAAGGATCTGCGCGACCGCGAGAAGGATCGCGATCACCAGGTCGTTGCCGCTGATCTCAAGGAGCTTTTCCATGTGCGCTCCTACTCCGCCGCAACGGCGGGATTAACGCCCGCTGCGAGTTCGGCGCATTCCGCCATGGTGCGTGACGCGCGCGCGATCGGATTGGTGAGGTGGAAGGCGCGGATCGGCGTGGTGAACGCGGCCGAGGTCATCTGCCCTGCCGAGCCATAAGGCGGCGCAACAGACTCGCCGTGCCGACCCGGCGCATAGTCGAGGCCAAGGAAGGTCGGGTGATCCTTGCCCAGCTTCTCGCGAAGCTGCGCCAGCGAGTCATACGGCAGCGTCTCGCCGACATAGGCCGACAGCGCGCGCACGATCGCCCAGTCCTCGCGCGCATCGCCCTTCGGCGCCACGGCGCGCTGGGTCCGCTGCACGCGGCCTTCGGTGTTCACATACGTCGCCGACTTCTCGGTATACGCCGCCGCCGGCAGGATCACGTCCGCCCGATGGGCGCCATTGTCGCCGTGGCTGCCGATATAGATGACGTTCGCCTTGCCGAGTTTCGACGTGTCGATCTCGTCCGCGCCGAGCAGCAGCACCGTCTTGATGTCGCCGGACTGCGCGCCCGCGATGATCCCGGCCACATCCTTGCCGCCGCCGGAAGGCAGGAAGCCGAGATCGAGCCCACCCACGCGCGCCGCAGCGGTGTGCAGCACGTTGAAACCGTTCCAGTCGTCCTTGAATGCGCCGACGGCATTCGCAAGCGACGACAGTGCATGCAGCACCGCGCCGCCATCGCCGCGCTGCAGTGCGCCTTGCCCGACGATGATCAGCGGCCGCTTCGCCTTAGACAGCGCATCGAACACCGGATGCCCGCCCTTGATCTCGCCCAGCGAGCCCGGACCCGCGCCGACATACTGGTAGTCGAATGTCAGATCGACGCGCTCGCCGACCAGCGCGATCGGAACCATCCGCAACCAGGCCCGGCGCAAGCGCGCATTCAGCACAGCCGCTTCCTTGCGGGGGTTCACGCCGATCAGCAGGATCGCATCCGCCTCATCGACGCCCATCAGCGTGGAGTTGAACAGGTAGCTCTCGCGCGGCAGCTTCGATCCATCAGCGGCAAGCCCAAGCTTCGCCCCGTCCTGCCGGCAATCGATCGACTTCACGCCCAGCGCATTCGCCAGATCGAGCGTCGCCTTCATGCTCTCGGCATCCGCAAGGTCGCCCGCAATCACGCCGATCGCATCGGCCGGAACCTTCAGCATCTCCGCGGCGCGCTTCAGCGCATCATCCCAGGTCGCCGCCTTCAGCGCGTCACTCTCGCGCACATACGGCTTGTCGAGACGCTGGCGGCCCAGGCCGTCCCACACGAAGCGCGTCTTGTCCGAAATCCACTCCTCGTTGACCTCGTCATTCACGCGCGGAAGGATCCGCATCACCGTCGGCCCGCGCGCATCCACGCGGATCGCTGAACCGAGCGCGTCCATCACATCAATGCTCTCGGTCTTGCGCAGCTCCCACGGACGCGCGTTGAACGCATACGGCTTGGACGTCAGCGCACCCACCGGGCACAGGTCGATCACATTACCCGACAGCTCGGACGTCAGCGCTTTCTCGAGATACGTGGTGATCTCGGCATCCTCGCCGCGGTTGGCGAGACCGATCTCGTCCACGCCCGCCACTTCCGAAGCGAACCGCACGCAACGCGTGCACTGGATGCAGCGCGTCATGATCGTCTTGACCAGCGGGCCCATGTATTTGTCGTCGACCGCGCGCTTGTTCTCGGCATAGCGCGAAGCGGCGCGGCCATAGCCCATCGCCTGGTCCTGCAGGTCGCACTCGCCGCCCTGGTCGCAGATCGGGCAATCCAGCGGGTGGTTGATCAGCAGGAATTCCATCACGCCATTGCGCGCCTTGATGGCGCGCGGGCTCTTGGTCGAAATCTCGTGCGGTGTCCCGTCCTTCTTGGGCGCCATGTCGCCCACCGTCTGCGCACAGGACGCAATCGGCTTCGGTGCGCCGACCCAGTCGACAAGGCACATGCGGCAATTGCCGGCGATCGACAGCCGCTCGTGATAGCAGAACCGCGGAATCTCCGCCCCCGCCAGCTCGCACGCCTGCAGCAGCGTATACGTCTTCGGCGCATCCACCGCGACGCCATCGACGAGGAGTTTGACGGTGTCGGTCATGCCCTACTCCGCCGCCGTCAGCGTCACGCCCTGCACATGCGGCCGGCCCTGACGATAGTTGGTGATGCGGTCTTCGATCTCCTGACGGAAGTGGCGGATCAGCCCCTGGATCGGCCATGCGGCCGCGTCGCCCAGCGCGCAGATCGTATGGCCCTCGACCTGCGAGGCCACATCCAGCAGCGTGTCGATCTCCGACGTTTCCGCCTCGCCCTTTACCATCCGCTCCAGCACGCGCCACATCCAGCCCGTGCCTTCGCGGCACGGCGTGCACTGGCCACAGCTCTCGTGCTTGTAGAAATATGCGATGCGCGCAATCGCCCGCACGAGGTCCGTCGACTTGTCCATCACGATGACCGCCGCCGTGCCGAGGCCCGACTTCACATCGCGCAGCGCGTCGAAATCCATCAGCACCGTGTCGCAGATGTCCTTGGGGATCATCGGCACGGACGATCCGCCCGGGATGATCGCTTTCAGGTTGCCCCAGCCGCCGCGCACGCCGCCGCAATGCTCTTCGATCAGCGTCCGCAGCGGGATCGACATCTCTTCTTCGACATTGCACGGCCGCTCGACATGGCCGGAGATGCAGAACACCTTCGTACCCGTGTTGTTCGGCCGGCCAAAGCCCGCGAACCAGCCCGCGCCCCGGCGCAGGATTGTCGGCGCCACCGCGATCGACTCCACATTGTTCACCGTCGTCGGGCAGCCATAGAGACCCGCATTCGCCGGGAAAGGCGGCTTCAGCCGCGGCTGGCCCTTCTTGCCCTCGAGGCTCTCAAGCAGC
This sequence comes from Alphaproteobacteria bacterium, assembly GCA_031419455.1. GTDB lineage: Bacteria > Pseudomonadota > Alphaproteobacteria > Caulobacterales > Hyphomonadaceae > UBA7672. Next base: position 9,591 of record JANOKS010000019.1, on the reverse strand, counting down.
GCTGTCTCTTCACCGCAGATGTACGCGCCGGCCCCATGGTGGGCGTAGATATCGAAATCCCAGCCCGAGCCGCACGCGTTCTTTCCGACAAGACCCGCGGCGTAAGCCTCCGCAATCGCCTTCTCCAGCACTTCGCGCTCGTGAATGTATTCACCGCGCAGGTAGATGTAGCAGGCCTTCGCACGCATCGCGAACGATGCGATCAGGCAGCCCTCGATCAGCAGGTGCGGATCGTGGCGCATGATGTCCCGATCCTTGCAGGTGCCCGGTTCGGATTCATCCGCGTTGACGACGAGATAATGCGGACGATCCTTCACCACCTTTGGCATGAAGGTCCATTTGAGGCCCGTCGGGAATCCCGCGCCGCCGCGCCCGCGCAGGCCGGACGCCTTGATCTGGTCGCAGATCCACTCCGGGCCGAACTGCATCAACTCCTTCGTGGAATTCCACGCGCCGCGCTGCTTCGCAGCTTCAAGCCGCCAATCGTGGCGGCCGTACAGGTTGGTGAAGATCCGGTCCTTATCGAGAAGCACGGTCTTGCTCCCTGGCTTCTCTCACGAGCCTGATGATCGCGGGCAGGCTGAAGCCAAGCCCGGCAAGAACCCCCGCACCAATCCATACCCAGCTTCCCGTCAGCATCCACGCGATCACGCCGGCGACGAAGCACAGCGCTTCAAGGACGCCCGCCCACAGCAGCTCCCGCATCATCGTCTTGCTGGGTTTGTAGTCCGCCATCACGCCCCTCATGTCTGCGCCGGCTCAGGCGGCTTCGGAGCGTTCGGAATTGCGGCCAGCGGCATTGCCTTCGACCCATCGTACAGTGTCTCATCGGTCAGCGACGTCGCCGACCCCTCGGGCGCGCTCGTCTGCCGCTTCACATACGTCCCCGGCGCCGGCTCGCGGCCCGCCGCGAAATCATCGATGATCTTCTCGAGCGTCTCGATCGTCAGGTCTTCGTAGTAGTAGTCGTTTATCTGGATCATCGGCGCATTCACGCACGCGCCCAGGCATTCGACCTCGACCCACGAGAACTTGCCGCCGCCCGACACATGGCCCTTCGGCCCGATCTTTCGCTCGCAGAAATCCTTCAGCCGCTCCGCCCCGCGCAGCATGCACGGCGTCGTGCCACAAACCTGGAAGTGGTACTTTCCGACGGGCTCGAGGTTGAACATCGTGTAGAACGTCGCAACTTCGTAGACGCGGATATAGGTCATCCCCAGCCGGTCCGCGACCGCGCGCAGCGCCGGCTCCGACAGCCAGCCTGCATTCTGCTTCTGCGTGATCCACAGCGCCGGGATCACGGCCGACGCGCGCCGCTCCGATGGATACTTCCGCTCCCACCATGCGATCTGCTCCTCGCTATCCTTGGTGAAAGCGAATGGCTGATGGTGCGCGGGATCGTGGAAACGGCGGTGGCTCAACGGTCGACCTCCCCGAACACGATGTCGAGCGAACCCAGCACGGCCGACACGTCCGCCAGCATGTGTCCCCGGCAGATGTGATCCATCGCATGAAGATGCGCATAGCCCGGAGCCTTGATCTTCAGGCGATAGGGCCGGTTGCCGCCATCGGTCACCAGATAGACGCCGAACTCGCCCTTCGGCGCTTCGACGCAGGCATAGATCTCGCCCGCAGGCACGTGGAAGCCCTCGGTGTACAGCTTGAAGTGATGGATCAGCGCTTCCATCGACGTCTTCATTTCGGCGCGACGCGGCGGCGCATACTTCGAGAACTCCGGCAGCACAGGCCCGACCGGCATCTTCTCGATGCACTGCTTGATGATCTTGATGCTCTCGCGCATCTCCTCGACGCGGCAGAGATACCGATCCCAGCAGTCGCCGTTCTTGCCGACCGGAATCTTGAAGTCCAGTTCGCTGTAGACTTCATACGGCTCGGCGCGACGCAGGTCCCACGCGAGGCCCGACCCGCGCACCATCACGCCCGAAAAACCCCACTGCAGGGCGTCCTCGACCGACACCACGCCGATGTCGACATTGCGCTGCTTGAAGATGCGGTTCTCGGTGACCAGCGTCTCGATGTCGTCGAGCGCCTTTAGGAAGGGATCGCAGAATTTGTGGATGTCCTCCACCAGTTCCGGCGGCAGATCCTGGTGAACGCCGCCCGGACGAAAATACGCTGCGTGCATTCGCGAGCCCGACGCACGCTCGTAGAACACCATCAGCTTTTCGCGTTCTTCAAAGCCCCACAGCGGTGGCGTCAGCGCGCCCACGTCCAACGCCTGCGTCGTGACGTTGAGAATGTGCGACAGCAGCCGGCCGATCTCGGAATAGATCACGCGGATGAAGCTCGCCCGGCGCGGCACCTCGATGCCCGCCATCTTCTCGATGGCGAGGCAGTAGGCATGCTCCTGGTTCATCGGCGCGACATAGTCGAGCCGGTCGAAATAAGGCAGCGCCTGCAGGAACGTCTTGTACTCGATCAGCTTCTCGGTGCCCCGATGCAGCAGGCCGATATGCGGGTCGACCCGATCCACGATCTCGCCATCGAGGTCGAGCACCAGCCGCAACACGCCGTGCGCCGCCGGGTGTTGCGGGCCGAAGTTGATGGTGAACTTCCGGTCGTCCATCTCTTCGATGACGGAGGACTTCGAGCGATCGATGTGTGTCTGGTCAGCCATAACTATTTCTGGCCTCCCACTTTCTCGTCCCCTGGGATAACCGCCTGCATCCCCTCCCAAGGCGAGAGGAAGTCAAAGTTGCGATACTCCTGAACCAGCTTCACCGGCTCGTTGATCACGCGCTTCTGCGCCTCGTCGTAGCGCACCTGCACGCGACCGGAGAGCGGGAAATCCTTGCGCAGCGGATAACCCTCGAACCCATAGTCGGTGAGGATGCGGCGCAGGTCCGGGTGACCCGAGAAGATCACCCCATACATGTCGAACGTCTCGCGTTCATACCAGTTCGCGACCGGAAACACGGCCGTCGCGCTGGGCACAGGCGTCGCCTCGTCGGTGCGCAGCTTCACGCGGATGCGCTGGTTCAGCCGCATCGACAGCAGGTGGTAGACAATCTCGAACCGCTGCGGGTCTGTCGGATAGTCGGCGCCGCACAGATCCACCAGCGTCTCGAACCGGCACTGGCTGTCCTCGCGCAGGAATTCGAGAAACTTCACGATTCCATCACGCTCGATCGTCACGGTCAGCTCGCCGGCCGAAACCACCATCGTCAGAATCGACTTCTGCGTCGCCTGCAGGTGCGTCCGCAGTTCGGCGAGCATCGCTGGCCTGGAAGGAAGAGCGCTCATCGCTCGATGCTCCCCTCGCGCCGGATCTTCTTCTGCAGTTGCAGCAGCCCGTAGATCAGCGCCTCGGCCGTCGGCGGGCAGCCGGGGATGTAGATGTCGACCGGAACGATCCGGTCACACCCGCGCACCACGGCGTATGAATAATGGTAGTACCCGCCGCCATTGGCGCACGATCCCATCGAGATCACGTAACGCGGCTCCGGCATCTGGTCGTAGACCTTGCGCAGAGCCGGCGCCATCTTGTTGGTCAACGTGCCGGCGACGATCATCACGTCCGACTGCCGCGGCGAGGCGCGGGGGGCGGCGCCAAAGCGCTCCATGTCGTAGCGCGGCATCGACGCCTGCATCATCTCCACGGCGCAGCACGCCAGCCCGAACGTCATCCACATCAGCGAGCCGGTGCGCGCCCATGTGATCAGGTCGTCCGCCGCCGCGACGATGAAGCCCTTGTCCGCCAGCTCGTCCGAAAGCCCCTGAAAATAAGGATCGTTCGCCTTCACGAGGGCGGTGGATGCTGATGCTTTCGGCTCAGCCATCACTGCCACTCCAGCGCGCCACGGCGCCACTCATAGACGAACCCGATCGTCAGCACGCCGAGAAAGCCCATCATCGACCAGAAAGCCGGGATGTTGCCTTCCGCGACCTGGAAAACCCACGGGAACAGGAACGCCACTTCGAGGTCGAAGATGATGAAGAGGATCGAGACGAGGTAGAAACGCACGTCGAACTTCATGCGCGCGTCGTCGAACGCGTTGAACCCGCACTCATACGCCGACAGCTTTTCCGGATCGGGCTTTCGCGGCGCCAGAAGTGTCGAAGCCACGATAAACAGACAGCTCAGCACGACGGCGACCGCGAGGAAAATCACGACCGGCAGATACTCGATGACGAGTGTCTCCACGCCTTGCATCTGAACCCTCGGTCCTATTTTGGTGGACGGCCTAGTCCGCTTTGACGCTAGAGGCAATAGAGCCGCCCGGCGCCGTCCCCAGTATTGGATGAGCCGCGACTTTTCGGCCTTGTTTCCGGGCGTTGCATGCATCTGCGCGCTGCGATGGAACGTCGCAACAAGTCCGATCAAACGATCGGCTGAGCCTTGTCCCGCACCCACTGCGACAGCAGCCATTTGCGGCCGCCCGTCACCGGCATGCCGGCATGCAGCGACATCGGATCAGGCTTGCGGTCGCTGCTGCGCACATTGAGGAACAGCATGGAATCACCCGCCCTGCCCTTGTGCTTCCAGTCGATCTTCAGGAATGCCGTCTCGCCGCCCTCATAGTCGTCGTTGAGCCATGTAAGGCATGTCGCCACGCGCTGCCCCACCATATCGCTGTCGCGTTGGGAGGTGTCACCCGGGGCCAGAAAATCGACGTGCGCCTCGTCGCCCTGCTCCACCTGATAGCTCTGCACACGGGGCGCTTCCTGCTGGATCATCTTCAGGCCTGAAGCCAGTTCCAGCCGCTTCTGGATCAGCACCAGCACGACATCCGTGTCGGCCAGTCCGAATCCCGTCGCTGGCCGCCCCGCACCCCTGCCAATCAGCCACCGGCACATGCCCGGCGTCGCCAGACCCTCGATCAGCGCAATGGCGGGCGATTCATGCACCTTCGCCAGCGCAGGCGCCGTGAGCAGTCCCTTCATGTCGATCCGGCGGGCGAGCTCCAGCCATGTCGCATCCGCCGGCGCCGCCCCGACGCCCAGAAGCGCCAGGATCTGCCCCTGCGCCGCGGCGTCCCCCAGGTCGGCAGCCTTCGCCAGCCACCCAACAGCCTCGGTCCAATTCGCCTCGCGATTCATCCCGCGAGCCGCCAACGCCGCCAGCCGTTCCGCCGCCGCGCCATTTCCCTGATTCACGGCGCCTCGGAACAGGGTAGCTGCCGCCACCGGATTGGCCGGCTGGTCAGCCTCGCCGAGCAGCACGCGGTTGATGTCAGCCACACGCGAGTGTGCCGCTTGGATACTGACTTGGCTGGGTTTTTCGGGATGCGCGGTCATCCGCCGCTGCTTTCCGATACCTGGCGCGAGTGACGGGGCTCGAACCCGCGACCTCCGGCGTGACAGGCCGGCACTCTAACCAACTGAGCTACACCCGCGTATCGCAGGTATCGAAGGATGGAGCGTTTATGCGCGGTCGCCCTGCCGGTCAAGCGCATTTGGGGATTCCGCCACCTGTTAACGGCCGCCCAGGCCTTGGTTCAGCACCAGCTTGTCGCCTTCCGGAACGAAGCCAATGTCCGCCAGCGCCTTTGCCGCGGCCGGCGTTGCGTTCGAGACGGTGGCGGTCAGCGCCATGTCCAGATGCTGGCTAATGCTCAACGTCGCCAGCACATCCTCGCCGGTTGCCGCCTTGCCGCCCGCCTGCACCTGCATGTGCCCACCCTCGCACGTCACCGGCCCGCGCAGCTCCGGCCCGACCCAGCCCTTGATCTTCACCTTGGTCAGCGCATCGGTCCAGACTTCCCCGGACGCCGTCTCGCAGAGGCTGTCGACGAACTTCACGTCCTTGACCGCCAGCGTGAACCGCCCATCCGAGCGGGCGAGCGCCGCCGGCATGCCGGGCACCAAGGCCGTGTTGCCCGCAAGCTTGAGGTCCTTCACCTCCAGCCCGCCATCGGTCAGCCCGTAGGAAAGATTGGCCGTGCCCTCAAAGCCCTCGCGCGACAGGCCGAGCACGCCTGCCGCCTTGCCGCCGAGCAGGGGCAGCAGGTCCGTCTTCACCGCAAGATCGCCGATGAACTGGCTGCCGAACGCCACTTGCGTCAGCTTGCCGTCCCACACGCTGCCCGACGCGGTCTGGAACTTGAAATCCTGAAACCGGCTGGCAGCCACGTCCGCCGCCATCGACATCGGCAGCAAGGCCGCGCCGCCTGCGAGCGCCGCAAGAAGCGCCACGACAGCGATGATGAAGACCCGCATGCACGTCCCCTGAAACTGATCCCCGTAACCGCAATCTACCGGCGGCGCGGCGCGCGCGCCAGAGCGCGCCTACAGCAGCCCTTCGGCCCGCTTGGCGCCGTCACTGCCAGAGAAGATCAGCGTCCGCGTCCGCTGCGCCAGCCGCACGTTGACGAGGTTGGTCTGCCCCTCGAACACATCCCGCAGGATGCCATTGACGATCGACAGCCCTTTCGGCGGCGCCGCCAGCTTGCACTCCTGGTAGATCAGGATGGCCTCGCCCTCCATCTCCGCGCCCAGCGGCTGTAGTTCGATCGTCTTGGCGCCGTCGGTCAGCGTGAACTGCTTCTCGATGTACAGCATCAGCTGCGCCTGGTTCTGCACCTGCGTGATGTCCACCGCCTGCGCCCCCGTCGTGGCCGCAAGCGTGAGCTCCGCGTCATGCGCGTGGATGCGATGCGTCACCTCCAGCATCGAAGAGGCGGCATTCCACATCACCGTCGTCAGCACCGTCTGCGCCCGATGCGCCAGCGCCTCCGGCGCCAGCGCCACCGTCGCCACCAACGCGCCGCCGGTCAGCAACGCCATCCTGCGCGTGATCCCGACCGGCAGCTTCACCGTGTACTCCTCAATTGCTCGGCGCTATCGGCGCCGCAGGACTGGCAGGCTGCGCCTGCTTCGCCTTCAGCTCCGCCAGCGCATCCGCCATCTGGTTGCGCGTACCGCTCTGGGTGGAACGATAGACGTCCAGCCGGCTCGGCGTGCTCTGTTGCGGGAAGCCGTTGTTCGTACGCACCGCGTCGGCGATCTGATGCCGGGCGTCGAGCTCGATCGAAACAACCTTCTTCGTCTCGTAGAACATCTTCGAGACCTTCTCCGAATTCACCCGCCAGATCTCCACCGGGATCAATACATCCTTGATGGTCCCGTCCTCAAACGTGAAACGCAGCGGCAGCGGCGACACCAGCCCGCCCCGGTTCTCGAAATCCACGAAGTAGACGTAGGGATTCTCGCGCAGGGCCCGCTCGAACGCCGACTTCTCCGGCTCCTTCAGGCCCTCCTGAAAGGTCTGGTAGTCGTTGCGGTCCTTGTTGTTGGGCTGGAACTCGTCGTTCTGCGTGTAGAAGTCCGCCGCGTGCGGATGCGCCTGCATGTAGGTCGTCTGACCCGCCGCACGGTTCTCCTGCACCGTCACCGGCTCGGGCCGCGTCTCCTCGCGATACTCACGCTGCAGCTGCCCTTCCACATCCGGGTTCTTGGTCGAAAGCCGATACTCCCGCATGCCGGTCAGCGCGATATCGACGTGATCAGTGGTGTAGAACCAGCCGCGCCAGAACCAGTCGAGATCGACAGCCGAAGCATCCTCCATCGTGCGGAAGAAATCCGACGGCGTCGGCCGCTTGAACTTCCAGCGCTGCGAATACTGCTTGAACGCGAAGTCGAACAGCTCGCGCCCCATCACCGTCTCGCGCAGCACGGTCAGCGCCGCAGCCGGCTTGTTGTAGGCGTTGTTGCCGAACTGGATGACCGATTCAGAGTTGGTCATGATCGGCACCTGGTCTTCCGACATCATGTAAGCGCCGATCTCGTCCAGCGAGTTCGGATTGTTGCCAAGGATCGGGAACTTCTCGTCCCAGCGCAGCTCGGTCATCCATTCGAGGAACGAGTTGATGCCTTCATCCATCCACGTCCACTGCCGCTCGTCCGAGTTGACGATCATCGGGAAGTAGTTGTGCCCCACCTCGTGAATGACGACGCCGATCAGCCCGTTGCGCGACTGCCGCGTGTAAGTCTTCACACCCGTCTTCTCGAACGCCATCTGCCATCTGACTCTGGATACCTCCAAACCGATGCGTCGGCAAAACCTTCGGGCGTGCCCCACACAAACGCGGTCTAACGCACAGTGAACGACCCAAACCAAGTAAAGCAATGCCGGAATGCCGAGCACAACAAGTGCAAAAGTCATCCACTCCTGCATCTCCCGCATCACAACGTTCCTAATGAATCAGTGTCCCGACTTCATCTTCAAACTCACGAGCGTGCTCTTTCTTCCGCTGTTGATCCAGTCCTCGAAGTCGCTGCGGTATTTGTTGATGGCGTTTTTGACGGGCCAGGCGGCTCCGTCGCTGAGGCCGCAGATCGTCGTGCCGGGGATGATGCCGATGCCGTTGGCGACTTCCAGCAGCAGGTCGATGTCGCGGAGTTGGCCGCGGCCGTCGAGGATGCGTTCCAGGATTTTCGTCATCCAGGCGGTTCCCTCGCGGCAGGGAGTGCATTGGCCGCAGCTCTCGTGCGAGTAGAACCGGCAACTGTTGTAGAGCACCTCGACGATGTTGGTCTGGTCATCGATGACGATCACCGCCGCCGTCCCCAGGCCCAGGCAGCCGACTTTGCCGGGGCCGTTGAAGTCCAGCGGCGTGTCGAGTTCCTTCTCGGTGAGGAAGCCCATGCTCATGCCGCCGGGGACGACCGCTTTCGCCTTGCGGCCTTTCCAGACGCCCCCCGCGTAGTCGTCGATCAGGGCGCGAGCGGTGATGCCCATCGGCAGTTCGTAGCAGCCCGGCTTGTTGACGTGGCCGCTGACGCAATACAGCTTCGGCCCGTAGCTGCCGGCGTCGCGCGGGTTGGCCGGGTCGGGAGGCACGCCCATCGACTTGAACCACTCGACGCCCCGATCCAGGATGTGCGTCACGCAGGCGAGCGTCTCGATGTTGTTCACGATCGTCGGCTTGCGGAACAGCCCCTCGATGGCCGGAAACGGCGGCTTGATCCGCGGCCACGCGCGCTTCCCTTCGAGGCTTTCGATCAGCCCGGTCTCCTCGCCGCAGATGTACGCTCCCGCCCCGCGGTGCAGATACACGTCGAGGTCTTTGCCGCTGCCGAGAATGTCTTTGCCCAACAGGTTGGCTTTGTAGCAATCCTCGACCGCCTGCTTGAGTGCTCGATAGCTGCGGCCGAACTCGTACCGCAAATAGATGTACGCGGTGCCGCACTTGATCGCGTGGCAGGCGATGGCGATCCCTTCGATGATCTGATGCGGATCGCCCTCCATGATGATCCGATTGTTGAACGTCCCCGGCTCGGACTCATCCGCGTTGACCGCGAGATAAACCGTCGTCGCATCCTTCGGCAAGAACGTCCATTTCACACCGGTCGGAAATCCCGCTCCGCCCCGGCCTCTCAAGCCCGACGCCTTGACGGTTTCCGTGACCTCCGCCGGAGCCATCTTCAGCGCCTTTTCGAGCGCTCGATAGCCGCCATCGGCACGATACGTTTCGAGCGAAGCACTGTTCGGCTTACCGATTCGTCTCAACAAAACTGGTTCAAAAGTTGGCACGTTCGATCTGTCCTTGGTTTGTTGTCCGTTGATTCATTCCGCCACCGGGCTTGCCCCGGTGGTTTAACGGCTTCTGCACTACTTCGATTGTCAGA
>JANOKS010000018.1:0-5473 GCA_031419455.1 Alphaproteobacteria bacterium | reverse complement strand
CCCGGCTTTTGGCCGGGCCTTTCGTAGGTGCGAGGTGATCAGGCCGAGGGGCCGGTGGTTTGGGTGTGGCCTTTGGGGTCGCCTTCGGTGAGGGCTTCGCTTGTGGCGTTGCCGTCTTCATCGAGCGAGCCCACGGGAAGCGCCTTTGCGCCCATGTGCCATAGGTAGATGAGCGGCAGGGTGATGATCACCGCGCCGATCATCGCCCACTTCAGGGACCACTGTTTCACTTCCTCGACCGACGTGCCGATCCACGGAGCGCTTTCAGCGATCGATGCGGCGGAGCCGCTGATCGCGTCGGAAATGATGCCCACAATGAACGGGCCAGTGCCGAGGCCGATAATGTTCAGGATGAAGAACAGCACGGCGGACGACATGGCGCGCATCGAGGCGGGCACGAGGTGGTGGGTGATTGCGAGCGATGGCCCGAGATACATCGCGGCCAGCGTTATGCCCGGGAAGTAGAGCAGGAGGGCAAGCTCCGGAGTGGGGGCCAGCAGGGCCACTATGAAAAGTGGTGCGCCGACGACCTTGCCCCACATCGGAACCCAGAGGAACCAGCGACGATCCTTGGCGCCGAGACGGTCAGCGATGTAACCGCCCGCGATGGTGCCGATTGCGCCGCCGACGCCGGTGATGGTGCCGTACATGAGGCCGATCTCGGTTGTGCTCATCCGCGTGCAGTCATCCGCAAGGGTACGCACGCCGTCGATGACGGAAGTCTGGCACATGCCGAAGAAGGCCTGCATCTCCGGCAGGCTCCACTGGCCGACATACTTCATCGTCTCGGGATCGAGCGTGCCGTAGGTGCGCGGCAGGAACGAAGGCATCCAGTTGCCGAGACCATAGGTGACGAACGTGCCGGCGCCGGTGGCGATCGAGTAGTAGCGGAACGATTTTAGCGACCAGAGCTTCTTGAAGGATTCGAGGAAAGTGACCTTGGCCACCGACGGCTTCGTGCCGGAAAGGCCGCGGACCGGCTCGCGCACCGTGGTCCAGACGATGATGGCGAAGATGACACCGGGAATGCCGACGACGAAGAACGCTTCACGCCAGCTCATCGCCTCCGACAGCCAGCCGCCGAGATAGTAGCCAAGCAACGTGCCGGCGTAGAGGCCGGCGGAATAGAGCGCCAGCGCGCGGCCGCGCTTCTCTTTCTCGTAGAGGTCAGAGATCATGGCGTGGGCGGGCGGGCTGCCGCCGGCCTCGCCGAGGCCGACGCCCATGCGGGCGAGCAGCAGCGTCCAGAAACTGGTGGCGAGGCCGCAGAGCGCGGTGAACCCGCTCCAGATCGCCAGCGAAACGGCCATGACGCCCTTTCGGCTGGTGGAGTCCGCGATGCGGGCGACGGGGATGCCGAAGGTGCAATACACGACGGCGAAGGTAAGCCCGGTCATCGTGCCGAGCTGCCAGTCGAGCAGGCCGAGGTCGGCCTTTATGTCTTCCTGGAGGATGTTGACGATCTGGCGGTCGATGAAATTGAAGATGTAGACGATTACCATGATCGCGAGCGCCCAGGTGCGGTGCTTCCTGGCGTGCTCCATGGTCGTGATCTTGCCTGGCGACAGAAACGCCATCCCGACTCCTCCCGGTTTGCGGGATTTTCTGGTTTGTGACCCGCTTGGGACGAAGCCTTCCCAAAAGGAAAGCCTCATGTCCACGGGAAACCCCCGGGGCCGGGAGCGGCGGGCATCACAACACGGACAGGAGGGCTGTCCATTGCCCGCCAACCTTGGGCTCCCAACCTTGACGCCTCGCGGCGACGGGGCCTATGAACCCGCTCCCCAAAACTGGGTCCCATGGCGGGTCCGGGCGATTAGCTCAGCGGGAGAGCACTCCCTTCACACGGGAGGGGTCGCAGGTTCAATCCCTGCATCGCCCACCACCCTGCGCTCGCTTCGCGAGCTTCGGGTGGCAGGCCACCTTTCCAGCAGGCGACGGAAGAATCGCTCCTGAGTGCGAGGTGCGCGGGCTGTCGCGGTCTGGTTTAGATGCAACGCCCTGTGCGGTTGCAGGGCTTTTGGCGGTTTATGAACAGATGTTGGGGGAACCGTGGCGCACTTTAACCTGCTGCCACAATTGATCTTCAAAATACCTCAGCTGCTTCATGCGCCGCCTCAACTGCATTCCTAGGTTGACTTCACGCCCACATCGCAAAGCGAGGAGCGAGAACTGAGGGACCTACCGGGGCCGATTGGCGTTGATACGTCAGAAGCGCCCCATCAGGTGTCTGGAGCGAACGATATGAATAGCGACTTTTGCGACAATGACGGCGCCCGCAAGCTGAAGGCGAAGATCGAGGAATATTGGACCAATCGCGGTTTCGATGTTTCGATCAACCTTATCGACGCCGGTTTCGTCCCCGCCATGCGTTCCGCCCGCACCGACGTGCGGAGCAACATGGTCAACGGGATGCCGCCGCGCAAAAAAGGCGGGCGTCCTGAACCCGGCAAGCCCGCAGGCTTCGCCCGCGGAATGGGCTAAGGTTTCAGCAGACGGACCAGCAGGTCCGGCAAGTCAGTGAATTGCGTAAACACGGCGTCGGCCCCTAACAGGTCCGGCGCCGTGTCCGTATACCCGTAGGCGTAGACCGCGACGGGGGCACCGGCGGCCTTGGCGGACAGCACGTCATTGATGGAGTCCCCAACCATCATGCTGCGCGCCGGATCGCCATGGGCGGCGTGGATTGCGTGGATGTAGTGGTCGGGGTGGGGTTTGCGGTTCCTCACCTTGTCGGCGCCGACGATCGCGGCGAAGCGGTGGGCGAGGCCCAGCGTGGTGAGGAGCTGGACGGAGAGGTCCGTGCGCTTGTTGGTGCAGACGCAAAGCGTGGCCCCGGCGGCCTGAAGCACGTCCAGCGCATCGACCAACCCGGGATAGGCGTGGGAGTGAGTCGCGATGTCGGCGGCGTAGACGGCGATGTAGGCCTCGGTCAGCTGATCGAGCTTCGCCTCGTCAGGGTGCATCCCGTGGACGGCGCAACAGCGGATAATGAGCGCGCGGGCGCCCTGGCCGACGAAGTTGCGGATGTCATCCAGCGTGGCGCCGGGCAGGCCCTCGGCGGCCAGCACGTGATTCAGGGCGGTGTGGATGTCGCCGACCGTCTCGATCAGGGTGCCGTCGAGATCGAAGGCGATGGTGTAGCCGGACAGGTTGATCATGGTACTCAGGGCGAACTGGATTCGACCCATCCCGTGACATTGAAGGGACAGGCCATGGCCGACCGTTTCGCAATCATCCTCGCCGCCGGCAAGGGCACGCGGATGAAATCGCCGCGCCCGAAGGTGCTGCACGAGATCGGCGGGCGGTCGATGCTGGCATGGAGCGTGGCGCTGGCGAAGGAGCTGGGGTGCGTGCGGTCGGTGGTTGTGGTTGGGCCTGACATGCCGCTGCTGAGCGAGGCGGCGGCGAAGCTGGTCGGGGGTGACAATGTCGTGGTGCAGCGCGAGCAGCTGGGCACGGCGAATGCTGTGGATGCAGCGCGGCAGGCGCTAAGCGGCGCCGAGGGCGATGCGATCGTGCTTTATGCCGATACGCCCCTGGTGCCGAAGGAGGCCGGCGAGCGGGCGTTTGCGGAGCTAAGCAAGGGCGCGAGCGTCTGCGTGCTTGGTTTCGAGGCGACATTGCCGAACCGGTATGGGCGGCTGGTGACGGCGAAGGACGGGTCGCTGGAGGCGATCGTCGAGGCGAATGATGCGAGCGAGGTGCAGCTGAAGATCGCGCTGGCCAATTCGGGCGTGATGGCGGCGCCGGTGAAGCTGATGTTCGAGCTGCTGGCCGAGGTGAAGAACGACAACGCCAAGGGCGAGTTCTATCTCACCGACCTGGTCGGGCTGGCGCGTGGTCGCGGGCGACAAGCTGCGGTGGCGCTGTGCGAGGAGCGCGACGTGCAGGGCGTCAACAGCCAGGCGGAGCTGGCGACGCTGGAGTTCGAGTTCCAGCGGGCGATGCGGGATCGGCTGATGGCGGAGGGCGTCACCATGCTGGCGCCGTATACGGTGTATTTCAGCCACGACACGCGCATTGAGCCGGGCGTCACCATCGAGCCGAATGTGGTGTTCGCGACCGGCGTGAGTGTCGAGAGCGGTGCGGTGATCCGCGCATTCTCGCATCTCGAGGGCGCGAAGGTGGGCGCAGGTGCGCTGGTGGGTCCGTATGCGCGGCTGCGGCCGGGCGCTGTCATCGGGAAGAACGCGCACATCGGCAATTTCGTCGAGGTGAAGAACGTGACCGTCGGCGAAGGCGCGAAGGCCAACCATCTGTCGTATCTGGGCGATGGCGAAATCGGCGCGGGCGCGAACATCGGCGCGGGGACGATCTTCTGCAACTATGACGGGTTTTTCAAATACCGCACCGTGGTGGGGGAGGGGGCGTTCGTGGGCTCGAACTCGTCACTGGTGGCGCCGGTGACCATCGGCGCTGGCGGGTATGTGGGATCGGGTTCGGTTGTGGTGGGCGATGTGCCGGCGGATGCGCTGGCTGTTGCGCGCGGGCGGCAGGCGAACAAGGACGGCTGGGCGAAGGCTTTCCGGGCGGAGAAGGGGGCTGCGAAGAAGGCGGGGAAGAAGCCGGAGGGGGCTGTGTAACTTGTCGCGCTAGCATCAGCCGCCTTCTGCAAAGCTCGCCTGCAGGTCCTTCATCGTCTTGTTAAGCAAATTAAGTTTCACCACATCAATCGCTTCTGGACTGTTGGCTCTCGTGTACCTTCTACTGTCCGCGATCTCTAAGAGTTTCGTTTTCTGATCGTCTTTGATAATGTCGAGATCCCACAGTTTGATAATGTAGGGATGATAGCCAGGCCATTTTCCGTCAAACTGCGCCTTGGTCGTGCTCCACCTGTTGGAATTAGCCAGAGCATTTTGGCACAATATCGCAGCGCTTTCCTGAAAGCCAAGAAGGATGTGTTTGCCGTTCGCGACGTCAGCGTCAGTGAACTTATCAACAAAGCCCATCATGTGCAGCGCGTAGTTCTGCAAGAGTGTTAGAGAAGCCTTCGATTGCTCCACTACTTCCAGCATTTTCTTGCTAGAAGTTTCCTGCTCGGCGGCCAACGCTGCGAATTGACCTCGCAAACCAGATATCGCCGCCTCGCTGGCCCGCTCAAGATTTGTAAGCTGACCGTGAAAGATCAGCGGTGCAGCAGTAGCAGCTAGCGCGGCGGCATAGATTGTGGCGACGCCGGTTAGCAGCGATACCTGAGTATCGGTCAAATTCTGCCAAAGTGGTGCCAGCCAACCAGTCGCAATTCCGTGCACGACCGATGCGATTGCTCCAATGCCGACGAATGCGAGCAGGAATGCGATAACAAACAGAATCCAAGGCGTAGCGCGCTGGAGCTATGCGCGAAAGTTGGTGACGGCGTGAAGGGGTTGGGCGGCGTATCGTGGGGGTGCTGAGTCTCCACTTTTCCATCAAAGGAATGATACGCCGTGACAAAAAGTAACGTGATTGCGCTGCCCCAGCCAGGGGCGTT
>JANOKS010000017.1:0-23481 GCA_031419455.1 Alphaproteobacteria bacterium | reverse complement strand
TCGCGTCGTGGCCGCGATGTCGGGCGGGGTGGATTCGTCGGTCGTGGCGGCGTTGCTGAAGTACGCCGGGTACGATGTCGTCGGCGTGACGCTGCAGCTCTACGATCATGGCGCGGCGCTGAAGAAACAGGGCGCGTGCTGCGCGGGGCAGGACATTCATGATGCCCGGCGCGTGGCGGAGGCGCTGGGGATTCCGCATTACGTCCTCGACTATGAAAGCCGCTTCCGTGAACAGGTCATGGAAGACTTCGCGGACACATACCTGAAAGGCTCGACGCCGATCCCCTGCGTGCGCTGCAACCAGACGGTGAAGTTCTCCGACCTGCTGGCGACCGCACGCGATCTTGGCGCCGATGCGATGGCGACGGGGCACTATATCCGCCGCACGCTGGATGATGCGGGACGCGCGGAGCTGTCGCGGGCGGCTGATCCGGATCGCGACCAGAGCTATTTCCTCTTTGCAACGACATGTGCACAGCTGGACTTCCTGCGCTTTCCACTTGGCGGCATGAAGAAGCCGGATGTGCGGCGGGCGGCGGCGGCGCTTGGGCTGCAGGTGGCGGCGAAGCCGGACAGCCAGGACATCTGCTTCGTGCCGCAGGGCAAGTATGCCGACATCGTGCAGAAGCTGCGTCCCGGAGCCTCGGCGCCGGGCGACATCGTGCACATGGACGGCCGCGTAATGGGCCAGCATGACGGCGTGATCCGCTATACGATCGGACAACGTCGCGGGCTTGGGGTCGCGACGGGCGAGCCGCTATTCGTGGTAAAACTTGACGCGCCGAACCGCCGCGTTGTCGTCGGCCCGCGCGAGGCGTTGCTGACGCGCGCGCTGGCGATTGGCGAGAGCAACTGGCTTGGGACGGGTTCGCTGGCGGATGCGTGTTCGGCGAGCATGCCGGCGCTGGCGCGCGTGCGCTCGACGCGTGCGCCCGTGCCGGGGCGGATGACGCTGGTGGGTGGCATGCCGGGGTTTGCGTTCGATACGCCCGAAGAAGGCGTCGCGCCGGGGCAGGCCTGCGTGCTTTACGCCGCGCCTGATGGGCGGACCGTGCTCGGCGGTGGGTTCATCGCGAGCACGGTGAGTGCAGCGGGATAGGTTGCCCGGCTTGTTCGCTGCGTGCAGTCTGCCGCGCGGCAGGGACAGGAGCACGCCATGATCGATCACACCGGCGTTGAAATGACCGACTATGCGAAGTCGAAAGCGTTCTACGACGCGGCTTTCGGGGCCATGGGCGGTGGATTGCTGCATACCGTGCCTGAGCAATTCACCGGCGGCGCAAAAGTGGTCGGGTATGGCCGCGAGAGGCCAGTGTTCTGGCTGCACGAGGGAAACAATCCCGGGCCGGGGCGGCATGTGGCGTTCACCGCACGGTCGCGCGCAGAGGTGGATGCGTTCTACGTGGCGGCAATGAAGGCAGGCGGCAAGGACAATGGCGGACCGGGTGTGCGACCACACTATCACGAACACTATTACGGGGCATTCGTGATTGACCCAGACGGAAACAATATCGAGGCCGTCTGCCATCGGCCGGAATGAATCGGCGCAGCAGTTGCGTGCGAGAGGTGGCCGGCGATACGTTCCGGACATGATCGAACGCTCACCGCAAGAGTGAGCCATCGACCGGGAGGAGGACATTCAATGTCGCTGATGTCGCAAGGCATGAAGGCCGCGATGGCGCTCGCCATTGGCATGTGGGCCGCGCCGGCTCTTGCGCAGGCGGCTTACGAACCGGCCCGCACGGCGGAGGGCAAGCCTGACCTGCAAGGTGTGTGGAGCTCCGCCACGGCGACGCCGATGGAGCGTCCGAAGGGCTATCCGCTGGTGATCTCGCGCGCGCAGGCCGACGAGATCGAGGGCGGGACGCTGTTCAACCAGCGCATGAAGACGCAGGCCAGCTATGTCGATCCCGGCGAAGGCGCGCCGGAGAAGGGCAAGCCTCTGCCGCCTGTTGGAAATTACGATGTGGCGTATACCGATCCGGGCGGGCACGTGACGTCGATTGGCGAGGAGCTGCGGTCGTCATGGGTGGTGTGGCCGGAGGACGGGAAGATTCCGGCGCTGACGGAGGCGGGGCGCAAGCTGCGCGACTCGAGCGCGCGGGCGATCGGCAATGGCTATGACAATCCGGAAGAGCGCGGGCTGGGCGAGCGGTGTGTGCTGATGTCGGGCGGACCGCCGTTGCGCTCGGGCCTCTACAACAACAATGTGCAGATCGTGCAGACGCCTCAGCATGTGATGCTGATGGCGGAGATGGTGCACGATGTGCGCGTGGCGCGGATGAATGGCGCGCCGCGCATGGATGGCGTCGAGACGTGGATGGGCGATCCGGTGGCGCGCTGGGATGGCGACACACTGGTGATCGAGACGCGCAACATGCACGCCGACCAGCGCAGGGACCGGACGGTGCTAAGCGCGACGGGCAAGATCACCGAGCGCTTCACACGCATTTCGGATCGCCAGATGCTGTACCAGTTCGAGGTGGATGACCCAGTGACCTATGCGAGCGTATGGCGCGGCGAGACCGCGTTGAACCGGCTCGACGAGGATATGTACGAATACGCCTGTCACGAGGGCAATTACGGGCTCTACAACATCCTGCTGGGCGGACGGGAGAATGATCTGCGCGGTGCGACTCATACGGGCGGAGAGAGCCGGACGGAGTAGGGCGGTTCTTCAGTCGCCCGTGAACTTCGGAGCGCGACCTTCGAGGAAGGACGTGACGCCTTCGGCGTAGTCCTCTGACTGCTGCATCAGGGCGAAGGCTTCGAGGTCGCGGTGTGCGGTTGCCTGTGACAGGGCGAGGGCGGCGATAGTCACGTCGCGCTTGACCATCTTGAGCGCGCTGGGCGGCAGGGCGGCGGCGGCTTCTGCGAATTCCATGGCGCGTGCGACCGCCTGGCCGTCTTCGGCAATGGCGTCGGCGAGGCCCCAGCTCAGGGCGGTTTCGGCATCGACTTTCTCGCACAGGGCGGCGAGGCGCTTGGCGCGGGCAGGACCAATGAGCGCGGTGATGCGCGGTATCGCGCCCCAGCTCATGTTCATGCCGCGCGCGACCTCGGGCACGTAGACGTGCGCCGATTTTGCCATCACGCGAAGATCGCAGGACACGGCGAGCGCTGCGCCGCCGCCGACGCACCAGCCCTCGATCGCCATGATGGTGATCGCGTCGACCTTCTCCCACGCCTCGCACATCTCCGGCCCCGCGCGCAGGGCGATGCGGCGGTCGCCCAGGCCCTTGTCGTGCTGCCCCGCGCGGGCGGGGTCCTTCAGGTCCGCCCCGAGGGAGAAGTTGCGGGCATTGCCCGTGAGGATGACGGCAGAAATGTCAGGGCAGGCGTGGAATCGGCGTGCCGCGTCGGTCAATTGGCGGAGCGCCTCGACCGACAGAGCATTCGCCTTGTCGCCGCGATCGAAGCGCACGGTGGCGATGCGGCCTGTTGTTTCAATCGTGACGAAAGTGTCTGCCACCTAACGTGCTCCCCGTTTCGTCTCGAGTATGGGCGGGCATCTCGCGGCAGTCCATCGCGTGGGGTGAAAGGCGTACCCGACCCTGACGTCAACCATGCATGGGCATGGCAATCGGAATGGCCATTTTTTCCCGTGCCTGCCTGAGGCCGTTGGAGTACAGTATCAGGCGGTTGAGAGCTCTCGGCGCTCCGGCCAGCAGCAGGCCCGCCACCGGGACGCGCAATGAGGGGGAATACGAACATGAATAGGACAATCGCATTCGCCGCGCTTTCCATTGCGCTGCTCCTGCCGTCGGCGTCTCTCGGCCAGCCGCCCGGAATGGTCGCCGATCAGCCGCGGGTGAATACGGGCAGGCTCGATGGCTCCATCAAATCCTACCAGGACGCCACCAAATACTATCAGGCCGGGCAGTACAAACAGGCCGAGATGGAGCTTGAAAAATTTCTCGCGGCGGTCGGCGAGCATGCCGGCGGAAACTTCATGATGGGGCTAGTGCAGATCGGCCTGCAGGACATCGAAAAGGCACGCACGTCTTTCCGCGCGGCCGTGAAATCCGATCCCAGCATGGTTACGCCACGCGGCTATCTCGGCGCTGTAGAGGCGTTTCTGGGAAATCCGAAAAGTGCAATCGAGCAGAAGACGGCGCTCGAAAAGATGGCGACCGAGTGCGGCGGAAACTGCCCGAAGGCTGCGGATATCACGCAGGCCCTCCAGCGCGTGGAGGAAAATTTGGCGGCCGCCGCGCAGCCACAGCCGTCTTGAAGCGACTAGCCATCAGGCGTTCCTCGCCACAAGCCGACCCGAGTCCGCCAATTTTAGATTGAACGGCGGCTGAGGTCTTCGAGACGCGCGCCGCCATCGTCGTCATCGATGTGGTCGGCAGGATCATCGTCGTCACTGCGGCTATCGGGATCCATGCCGGTGGATTCAAGGATGCTCTCGCTTTCCTGCGGGTTCGACAGGGATGCGATGCGATCTTCGAGGTGGCCAAGAATTTGAAACATGTCGCCCATGTAGTCGCCCGCGCAGCGGGTGCGTGTTTCCGCGAGCAGACCCATCAGTTGCTCGCGACGATCCGCGACGCTGATGGTTGTGTCAAAGGCGACGTCGTCGATGTCGTCAGTCGTCAGTTCCTGAGAAATTCCCGGCATGTCATCGTCGCCGCCGATTTCCATGTCGATTGGCATGACGTCGTCGTTGTGGTGCTGCTCGCGGGTCATCAGCTGGCTCCATTCTCGGGCTTGCCGACAAGAATCCGCTCGATCTCAGGCGGCGGCATGTTGGTGAGGTCTTTCGCAACTTCGGCCACGACCTTGTCGGAGACTTCCTTGTGCATGGCCTTGCGCAGGTCGCCCATGATCATGGGTGGGGCTGCGATCACGAGTTTGGAATACTCGCCGCGATGGGCGGCGGTGTAGAGCACGTCGGCGATCTGCTTGGCGAAACGGTGTTTCTCCAGCTTGTGCCAGTTCGTCTCCTGCATGGCGCTGCGATGCGTGCCCATGGAGGAGAAGGCGCGGCCCGGTCGATCCGTACCCTGTTCGCCAGTGCGGGGGTTGTCCTGCTCCATCACATTCATGATCTGAAGGTTGGGATAAGTCGCATCGCCTTCGTTGCGGAAGAACAGCGCCTTTTCCCCATCCCCGACCATGACCCAGGCATTGTGATCGATGGATACGCCAGTCATTCGATTCTCCGGAAAAGTGGGTCTTTCCACCCAACGAATGGCGGGCGGCCCCGTTCCGCTGACCTGTCGTTATGCGCCCTGAGGGCAGCTTGACGGGGCGGGGGCGGAGGAAGATTGTGCGCCGCACATCATACAAGGAAGGTTCCCACATGAGCGCATCGGATCCCGTGGTCATCGTCGGCATGGCGCGCACGCCGATGGGCGCGATGCTCGGCGAACTGGCCGGCTTCTCGGCCAACGAGCTGGGCGCGCTGGCCATCAAGGGCGCGGTCGCCGAAGCCGGGATCAAGGGCGAGGATGTCGAGTTGGTTTACATGGGCAACTGCCTGCCGGCCGGACAGGGTCAGGCGCCGGCGCGCCAGGCCGGTATCAAGTCGGGCCTGCCAAAAGGCGCCGAGGCGACGACCGTCAACAAGATGTGCGGCTCGGGCATGCAGGCGGCCGTGATGGGCCGCAACGCGCTTCTTGCCGGAGAAGCAACGATCGTTGTCGCGGGCGGCATGGAGAGCATGACGAACGCTCCGCACCTCGTCGATCTGCGCAAGGGTCACAAGTATGGCGCTGCGGCGCTGAAGGATCACATGGCGACGGACGGTCTGGAGGATGCCTATGGCGGCGGCGCGATGGGCAATTTTGCTGACATGATCGCCAGGGAATACCAGTTCACGCGCGAGCAGCAGGACGCCTACGCGCTGGAGACACTTTCACGCGCCCAGAGCGCCACGAAGGAAGGCCGCTTCAAGCGCGAGATCACGCCGGTGGTGGTGAAGGGCAAGAAGGGCGATGTGACGATCGACACGGACGAGCTGCCGCGCCAGGCGATGCCGGACAAGATTCCGACGCTGCGCCCTGCCTTCTCGAAGGACGGCACGGTGACGGCCGCGAACGCATCCGGCATCTCTGATGGCGCTGCGGCGCTCGTTCTGATGCGCGCGTCGGAAGCGAAGAAGCGCGGCCTCAAGCCGCTGGCGACCATCGTGGCGAGCGGCGCCCATAGCCATGAGCCGGCCTATTTCACGACGGCCCCTGTGCCTGCAATGAAGAAGGCGCTCGAGAAAGCTGGCTGGCAGGCGTCTGACGTCGATCTGTGGGAAATCAACGAAGCTTTCGCGGTCGTGCCGATGATCGCCATGAAGGAACTCGGCATCACCCATGACAAGGTCAATGTGAATGGCGGCGCCTGCGCGCTCGGCCATCCGATCGGCGCGTCGGGCGCGCGCGTGCTGGTGACGCTGATCAACGCGCTTGAGCAGAAGGGCAAGAAGCGCGGCATGGCGGCGCTCTGCATCGGCGGCGGCGAGGGCATCGCCATGGCGATCGAGCGGGCCTGATCATGGCAGGCGATGTACTGAAAGTCCCGAGCGGATCGAAGCTGGGGCTTGGTTTCTCGCGCGCCGTGCGTGTGGGCGACATGGTGTTCGTTTCAGGCTGCGCGCCGATCGCGCCTGATGGCGGCGTGTCGACGCCCGGCGACGTGAAGGGGCAGACCAGGCGCTGCCTCGAAATCATCGAGGGCGCGCTGGTGCAGGCCGGCGCGGACATCAAGGACGTGGTGCGCACGCGCGTCTTCCTGACCGACATGAGCCGGTGGAAGGAAGCAGGCGAAGCGCATGGCGAGGTTTTCAAGGAGATCGAACCTGCAACGTCCTTCCTCGGAACGAGCGCGCTGATCAATCCCGGCTGGCTCGTCGAGGTCGAGGCGGACGCGGTGGTAACCCGGTAACTGCAGACATTGTTAACTGCAGACTGGGCTTGCGGCGGCGCCCGGCTCGGGCATGTTCGCGGGAATGGTGGGCCGGAATCGGTTGGAGTGTGAGTTCATGATCCGGACCGTGGCGCCCGCGGCGCTGGCCCAGGCGACGCAGAAAACCACACCGTGATCGCGCTTCTCGACGCCGCTTACGCGGGGGAGGCTTCGGTTGCGGCGTGCCTGACGGCGGACGACTGGACGTCTGCCGTCCCCATCGCCGAGTTCACGCATCGTGCGGGACGCGCGGAAGAGTATGCGCCCGGCGAATTCCACCGGCGGGAACTGCCCCTGATCATGTCCGTCCTCGCCATGCTGCCCGAGCGGCCGCGCATACTGGTGATTGACGGCTATGTCTGGCTCGACACCGATGGCCGCAAGGGCCTCGGCGCGCATCTGTTCGAGGCGCTGCGCGGGAGGACGGCCGTGGTCGGCGTTGCCAAGTCGCGCTTTGCCGACGCCGAGCAATGGGTGGAGCAGGTCACGCGCGGCAATAGCACAAGCCCGCTCTGGGTGACGGCTGCCGGTGTCACGCTGAGCGAGGCGGTGTCAGGCGTGAAGCGGATGCATGGGACGCACCGCATTCCCACGCTGGTCGGTCGTGTCGACCAGCTGGCGCGCAAGACGTTGTGACAATCAATGGGTGGGAAAATCGTAGGGTGGATAGAGCGAAGCGAAATCCACCTTCTCGTTGGCGTGGCGCGATGGCGGATTTCGCTTCGCTCTATCCATCCTACGGGCTAGCGTATTCCGCAACACAGGAGGTCCTCATGCACAGCTATGATGTCTGCGAATGCGGCGCGCCATTGCAACGCATGGAGCGAGCGACGCCGACACCCGTGGGTTCGGAAATCGTGCTGCGCGTGATCGCGGCGGGCGTGTGCCACTCCGACCTGCACATCTGGGACGGCTATTACGACATTGGCGGCGGACAGAAGCTGAAGCTGCAGGATCGCGGCGTGACGCTGCCGCTGACGATGGGTCACGAGAATGTTGGCGAAGTCGTTGCTCTAGGTCCAGATGCAAAGGGTGTTCGCATCGGCGATGTGCGGCTAATCCATCCGTGGATGGGATGCGGTGAGTGCGTCGTCTGCCGGCGCGGCGAGGAAAATCTTTGCGTGAAGCCGTGCAGCGTGGGCGTCCACCGCGGCGGCGGTTTTGCGACCCATGTGCTCGTGCCGCATCCGCGTTACCTCTTCGACATTGGCGGGCTGTCGCCTGAGCGGGCGGCGCCGCTGGCGTGTTCGGGCGTCACCGCTTACGGCGCGCTCAAGAAGGTCAGCGATACGCTGGGCGATGAGCCGGTTGTAATGATTGGCGCGGGTGGCGTCGGCCTGATGGCGCTGGCGCTGCATGCCAAGATGGGCGGCAAGACGGCGATCGTCGTCGATATCGATTCGGCCAAGCGCGAGGCGGCGCTCAAGGCTGGCGCTGCGCACGTGATCGATGGCGCGGCGAAGGATGTGCTGGACCAGGTGCGCGCGGCGACGGGCGGCGGCGCGTGGGCGGTGATCGATTTCGTCGGCGCGGGATCGACCGTGAAGCTGGGCGTCGATGCGACGATCAAGGGCGGCAAGGTGATCGTTGTGGGCCTCTATGGCGGCGACGTCGTGGTGCCGACGCCGTTCTTCCCGATGAAGGCGCTGACCATCCAGGGCAGCTATGTCGGCAGCCTGAACGAGATCGCGGAGCTGCTTGACCTGGTGAACCGCAAGGGCGCACCGGACGTGCCCGTGGCGACGCGGCCGCTGGCCGAAGTCAACGCCGCGCTGAACGACCTACGCGCCGGCAAGGTGATCGGGCGCGTGGTGGTGACGCCGTAGGAGCCGCAATGGTCACGATGCTTGAGGAGTTCCGGCTCCAGTCGCGATTCTGCGGCGACTTCGGCTCGCCATTCACGGCGCAATTGCTGGCGCGCGCGGCGGACGATGTCGAGGCGGGCGGCATCGTCGCGCGACTGACGGACGGGTGGCCGGGTTCCCCGCGCACAGCTGCAGTTTCGCTTCGTCTCGCCGGCGCCTTGCATGCAGCCGTTCTGGCGCGTCGCGATGCAGCGCTTGCGGCGGAGTATCCGCAGGCGCGTTCGGACTGGTCGATGGATCGGGTCTGGCCTCTGGCTGAGGAATTCCTGCGCCGCGAGGAAAGCTGGGTGCGGGACTTCATGCGTTCGCCGCCGCAGACGAATGAAACGGCGCGCTCGACCGGGCTGGCGTGCGGGTTTCTCTGGCTGGCCGAGCGCGCACCACAGCCCTTCCACATGCTCGAACTTGGGGCGAGCGCCGGGCTCAATCTCAACTGGGACCGCTTCGCCTACGCGCATCCACCTTGGGGCAGGGACTGTGTGGTTGGGCCGTTCATGCCGACTCTGATCACCGGCTTCGCGCCCGGCTGGCGCGACATTGTGATCGCTTCACGCGCAGCGTGCGACCAGAATCCGCTCGACCCCTCCGACAGTCACGACCAGCTACGCCTGCGCGCCTATATCTGGGCCGACCAGACGTCGCGGCTTGAGCGTCTGGACGCGGCGCTTGCACTCGCGCAGCAATCGAGCGCGCGCGTCGAGAAGGCCGACGCGGCAGCATGGATCGAGGCGCGGCTGGCGGGCGATCTGCCTGCGGGCACGACGGTGGTTTATCACTCCGTCTTCCTGCAATACCCGCCGCGCAACGTGCGCGAGGCCATCGCCGCTGCGATCGAGGCAGCGGGCGCGCGTACAACGGGGACGCAGCAGCTCGCGCGCGTCAGCTTCGAGCCCGAGAGCGTCGTCGGCGGACCGCATGGCTCGGCGCGCTATGTGCTGCATGTCACGCGATGGGAAGACGGCCAGCGCAGCGAAGCCACGCTGGCCGATGTCGATCCCCACGGGCGGACGATGGCGTGGCTGGACTGACCTACTCGGCGGCTTTCAGCGTCGGCGTTTCCGGAGTCCATTTGAGACGCGGGCTGCGGGCCGCGCGGGTCTCGTCGAGACGGCGGGCGGGGGCGAGGTGCGGCGCCGTCTTCAGCGACGGGTCCTTCTGCACCGCACGCCGCGCGATGGAGGCGAGGGCGTCGCAGAAACGGTCCAGCTCGGCTTTCGATTCCGTCTCCGTCGGCTCGATCAGCATGGCGCCGTGGACGACGAGCGGGAAATACATCGTCATCGGGTGATAGCCCTCGTCGATGAGGCCCTTGGCGATGTCGATCGTCTCGACGCCCGTGTCCTTCAGGAAGCCGTCGGAGAACAGCGCCTCGTGCATGCAATACCCCTCGAACGCCGGCGACATCAGCGGCTTCAGGCGCGCGAGGATGTAGTTGGCGTTCAGCACCGCATCCTCCGCCACCTGCCGCAGGCCGTCCGCGCCGTGGCTGAGGATGTACGCAAGCGCGCGGGTGAACATGCCCATCTGGCCGTGGAAGGCGCACATGCGGCCAAAGGATTCCGGCGCTTCCGAATGATGCTCGACGAAGCGCAGGCCATCTGCCGTCTTCACGATGAAGGGCACAGGGGCGTAAGGCGCGAGGGCTTCCGAAAGCACCGTCGGGCCCGAGCCGGGTCCGCCGCCGCCATGAGGCGTGGAGAAGGTCTTGTGCAGGTTGATGTGCATGGCGTCGACGCCAAGGTCGCCCGGGTGCACGCGGCCGACGATGGCGTTGAAGTTCGCGCCGTCGCAGTAGAAGTAGCCGCCCGCCGCGTGGATCAGATCGGCGATCGTCTTGATGTCGCGCTCGAACAGGCCGCACGTATTGGGGTTGGTCAGCATGATGCCGGCGACGTCGGATGAATCGACCAGCTTGGACTTGAGGTCTTCCAGATCGACCCGGCCGTCCGGCGCGGCGTTGATCTCGTCGATGATGAATCCGCACTGCGCGGCCGTCGCCGGGTTGGTGCCATGGGCGGAGACGGGCACCAGCACGCGCTTGCGGTTGGGTTCGCCCCTCGCGTGGAGGGCGGCGCGGATGGCCAGCATGCCGGCAAGCTCGCCATGGGCGCCCGCCTTAGGGCTCATGGCGACGGCGGGCATGTTGGTCAGCTTCATCAGCCAGTCGGCCAGCTCCTCGATCACCTCCAGCGCGCCCTGCACAGTGGACTGTGGCTGCATCGGGTGCACATCCGCAAAGCCCGGCAGTCGCGCCACTTTCTCGTTGAGGCGCGGATTGTGCTTCATCGTGCACGAGCCAAGCGGGAAGAGGCCAAGGTCGATGGCGTAGTTCTTCTGGCTGAGGCGCACATAATGGCGCACGGCTTCCGGCTCGGTGAGGCCCGGAAGGCCCGAACCCTTGGCCCGCGTGACGCCGCCGAGACGGCTCTTCGTTCCCTTGGGCTTGGCGAGGTCAACGCCGGTCTTGTCGGTCGAGCCAATCTCGAAGATCAGCCCCTCGGCCTGCAGCAGGCCCTTCGAGCCGGAGACGGTAACGTCGGTTCCCGCGCTGCCATTTGCGGCGATGGATGTCGGGCGGCCGGTGGAGTTCATGGTCATGTTGAGATCTCTATCTCAGAAAACTTGAAGCGGATCGCCGCCGCCCGGAGAACGCTTGGAGTCGCGCTCTTCGGCGAAGGTGACGAGAAAGAAGTCGGCGAGATCGCGCGCTAGCATTCGCAGTTCGCGATCATCGAGGCTCGCAATGGCTTGCGCGATTTCGCTCCACGGCTGCCCTACGGCACGGCCGGTCCGGCCATTGATGCGTTCGAGCAGGTTCCAGCTCTTGTCGTTGGCGACTTCTTTCTCGAGAAAGGTCAATTGCGATAAGGAGTGCTGGACACGGCTTGAGAGAGGCTTGTCGATGCCCGTGCCGATCAGGATGTGAAGGCCGCTCGAGCAGAGCCTCCCCCACTGATTGTTGAACTCATGGGGCGTCATCGTTGTCATCTCAGCACCTCTGCCAATGCAGCGGCATAAGCTTTGATATCGGATTGGGTGCAGCACTCTGTCGCCGCTGCGATGATCACACTGTCCATACCGGCGCCCGGAAAGAGGCGCGAAGCGCGGACGCCGCCAATGACATCGTGCTTTTCGAGCGCCGCGAGCACCAGGTCGGCCGGCTTCGGCGTCTCGAACGCAATCTCGTTGAAGTAACGCGGCGTCAGCACGTTCACGCCCTTCACCGCCGCCAGCGCATCCGCAAGATCGCAGGCCGCCTCGTGGTTCAGCGTCGCCAGGTGCGTCAGCCCCTTGTCGCCCAGCAGCGTCATGTGCGCGGTGAAGGCAAGCATACAGAGGCCGCTGTTGGTGCAGATGTTGGACGTCGCCTTGTCGCGGCGGATGTGTTGCTCGCGTGTTGATAGCGTTAGTACGAAGCCGCGCTTGCCGTCCGCGTCAACCGTTTCGCCGCACAGACGGCCCGGCATCTGGCGCATGAATTTCGATTTGCAGGTGAAGAGTCCGACATACGGCCCGCCGAAGCCGAGCGGCACGCCGATTGACTGGCCCTCGCCAACGGCGATGTCCGCGCCCATCTCGCCGGGCGTCTTCACGAGGCCGAGCGACACCACTTCGGTGACCACGGTCACCAACAGCGCACCCTTGGCGTGAGCGGCGTCAGCGACGGGCGACAGATCGGTCAGCGTGCCGAAGACGTTAGGCGACTGGCCGATGACGCAGGCAGTCTCGTCCGTCACGACTTTCGCAAGTTCAAGTTCGCCATCGATGGCGGGATCGAGCTGGATCACCTTGATGCCCGCCGCTTCGCACAGCGTGCGCGTCGTGTCGGCATAGTGCGGGTGCAGCCCGCCCGACATGATCACGGTGTTCCGCTTGGTGACGCGGCAGGCCATCACGGCGGCTTCGGCGCAGGCGGTCGAGCCGTCATACATCGAGGCGTTGGCCACCTCCATGCCGGTCAACGCCGCGACCTGCGTCTGGAATTCGAACATGGTCTGCAGGGTGCCCTGCGCGATCTCGGGCTGGTAGGGCGTGTAGGTGGTGAGGAATTCAGAACGCTGGATGATGTGGTCCACGCTGGCCGGGATGTGGTGCTTGTAGGCGCCGCAGCCGACGAAGAACGGGCCGTCGCTGGCCGCGCGGTTCTTTTTCGAGAGCTTCGTCATGTGTCGCTCGACTTCGAGCTCGCCCTGATGATTGGGCAGGCCCGGAACCGGCCCCTTCAGGCGCGCCGACACAGGCACATCGCCATAGAAATCATCCACAGACTGCGCGCCGATGGCCTTCAGCATGTCCGCGCGGTCGTCCGCGGTGAGGGGGAGGTAGCGCATGTTACGCCTTCTTCTGCATTTCAGCCGCGAGTTGCCGCGCGGCGTGATCGTGGGAATGGGTAAAGCCATTGAGCACGCCAGCGCGATCGCCTTCCGGCCGGTTCTGGGATAGCTTGGCGATGCCTTCGATCGCCGCGATCGTGACGCGCACGCCGATGATCGCTTTCAGCATCTTCGCGATGTAGTCGTCCGGCGCGTCAGTGACTTTCCATGGAACGGCCGTGGGTTGTTCCATCGTGTCGGTCATCTGGCTGACCTGGTCGCGCAGGGCGTCGGCGTCATCGAAGGTTTCGATGGCGCCCGTCACATGGACCGCCATGTAGTTCCAGGTCGGCACCACTTTTCCATGCTCGCGCTTGGAGAGGTAGAGCGACGGCGTCACATAGGCGTCCGCGCCGGTGAAGATGGCCAGCGCCGGCGCGCCGAGGGCTGCGGCCAGTGCGAGCGGATTGTTGCGCGCCACATGGCCTTCGAGCGTGACAGGCGTCCCTGCGTCGTTGTGCTTCAGGATCATCGGAATGTGCGCCGCAAGCGGGCCGCGCTCGCCGGAGACGACAAGCGTTGCGAAATGGCGCGCCTCGATGAAGGCGGCCAGCTCCGCATTGTCGTCGATCCTGAAGTGGGCGGGCGCGTGCATCACTATCTCACTGGCTGGCGCAGAAGGCGTCGTAGGCGGCCTTGTCCATCAAGCCGGTGAGCTGGCCCTTGTCGGCGAGCTTGATCTTCACGAACCAGCCTTCGCCTTCCGGGTCCTCGTTGACCTTGGCGGGCTCGCCCACGATGGCGGCGTTCGCGGCGGTGACTTCGCCGGTGACCGGGGCGTAGACGTCCGAGGCGGCCTTCACCGACTCGACCACGGCCATGTCGGATTCCTTCTTCACCGACTTGCCGACGTCCGGCAGCTCGACAAACACGACATCGCCCAGCTTCTCGGCGGCGAACTTCGTGATGCCGACTGTGCCGACGTCTCCCTCGACGCTGATCCATTCGTGTTCGCTGGTGTAATACGTGGTCATCTCAAAGCCCCTCTAGCGTTTGTATTTCGCAGGCACGAACGGCAGCGTCGCGACTTCCGCCTCCAGCGCCTTGCCGCGCACGATCAGTTTCAGCGGCGTGCCGGCCTTGGCGTAAGTCGTGTCGACATAGCCCTGCGCCACAGGTCCGTTCACTGTCGGGCCAAAGCCGCCTGAGGTGACGACGCCGATTGTCTCGCCGTCTGCGTTCTGGATTTCCGTCCCCTCGCGCGCCGGCGCGCGGCCCAGCGGCCTGATGCCGACGCGCTTGGACGGCACGCCTTCCTTGAGTTCGCGCAGGATGCGGTCGGCGCCGGGAAAGTCGCCCCGCTCGCGGCGGGCCTTCGAGATCATCCAGGACAGCGAGGCGGCAACCGGCGTCTTGGAAATGTCGATGTCATGGCCATAGAGGCACATGCCGCCCTCAAGCCGCAGCGAATCGCGTGCGCCGAGCCCGATGGGCTTCACGCGGGAATCTTCAAGAAGCCGGTTGGCGAAGGCTTCGCCATGCTCAGCGGGAACGAGGATTTCAAAGCCATCCTCTCCTGTATAGCCGCAGCGCGTCGCGATGACGTCCCCGAAAGGCGTGTTCTTGATCCGCCGGAATGTCATGAAGGTCAGCGGCACGGCGTCCGGGAGGATGCCTGCGACAACCGCCTCCGCCTCGGGGCCCTGAATGGCGATCAGCGCACTGTCATCCGCGCGGCTGAGTTCAGCGTCGCCGCCGGCTGCTTTCTGGATCAGTGCGAAGTCGTTGTCCTTCGTACCGGCGTTCACGACAATGTAGAGCATGCCCTGGCGTGTCGGGTCGGCTGGACGGCCGATCATCAGGTCGTCAACAATGCCACCGTTCGTGTCGAGCAGGACGGTGAGCTGCACCTTGCCGGGCGCCAAGCCGGCGATATCGGACGGCACGAGTTTTTCAACCAGCGTCGACACTTTCCGGTGCGCTTCCTCGCCGCCGCCAAGCTCGGGCAGAGACAGGAAGCTTGGCCCCATGTGCGAGACGTCGAACAGACCCGCGTGCGCGCGCGTCCAGTTATGCTCGGCCATGATGCCGTCAGCGTACTGAATCGGCATGTCATAGCCGCCGAACTCGGCCATGCGCGCGCCAAGGCGCGTGTGCAACGGATGCAACGGCGTCGTTTTCAGGGGTGTGTTCGAGACGTCCGCCATGACCACTCCGACAGCTGCGCAGCACCGCGTTTTCGCGATTGCGCCCCCGCTGTCGGATGTGCCTGAGAGATTCACGTCCAGCCATCCCATCAAGGATGTCGTGAAGCGCTTACTCCGTCGGCGGCGGAACTAAATCCGCGCTTTCCAGCGTTGTCGTCACTCCCGCGGCCCTTTTTGCCTGAGCGTTTCCGGGGCGGTTGCGCCTTCGGCGGCCGGACTCAACCGGCTCTCTCCCGCGGGGATCGATCGACCTTGCCGGCAGCACGCGCCTCCCGGCGGGCGCTGACGTCGCGGTCATCTGCACTTGTGGAGGCGCGGGCGTCAATGGCGCGTGTGCGTCAAGGCTGGGGATGGCGCAGAACCTGTCATTGCAGGGCCGTTGGGCAAGGCGACGACCAGTGAACGGGGGCCAGCCGTCGAGCGGTTGCTTTAGTTTAACCGGGAAATTTGCCCATTTGGTTCGCCATCGATATTGCCCGACCTATTTCGACTTCAATGTCGATCCTTCCGAGCTTGCGCTATCACCTTGGCCTCACGCGCGCTTTTGGCCTTCCCGCCGCATTGTCAGTTGGTGTCCGCCGGCGTCTGGGCATCCGTAATCCTGTAAAGGTGCGCTGGCACGGCGAGTCGATCATACTCAGGCCGCGCGAGAGCGACCCGGTTGTGGCGTCTTCCGTGCTTGGTTGGGACGAATACGGAATGGGCGAACGCGCCGAAACCGCGCTGAACCGCTTGGCGGCTCGCTGGCGCGCAAGGGGCCACACTCCCGTGATCATCGATGGCGGAGCGAATGTCGGGTATGCTGCCCTTTATTTCGCCAGGCGATTTCCGCAAGCGACAATCATTGCCGTGGAACCCAATCCCGAGACCTTCAAAATCCTGGAGAAGAACTGCGCCGCGCACTCCCAGATCAGAACAATGTTCGGCGCTCTCTGGTCTCACAACAGGGGAGTGTCCCTGCATTCGGATCGCGACAGTTCGTGGGCGGACAATGTCCGGGAAGGCAGCGACACGCCGTCGATGCTGATGCAGGACCTGATGAAGACCATTCCAGGCGGAATGCCACTGATCATCAAGCTCGACATCGAGGGCGCCGAAGGGGAGGTGTGCCGCTCGGCGCCGGAACTGCTGCGCAAGGCGGCCTGCCTCCTGATCGAACCACACGACTACCTGAACCCCGGCTCTTCCTGCCTGTCTCCGCTGTACGACGCGTTGAAAGGGCAGAAGGTCGATACGCTTCTTGTGGGCGAATACATCGCCCTGATCGCATCCAGCCTGCTCAAGGAAAGCGACCACGCCACAACTGCATTGCCTGAAACTGTTGCGGTCGAAGTTCAAGCGCTACGGCGGGCGCCGCTCAGGCCCGCCCAGACAGAACCAGTTCTGCAAGTCAGCCCATTGTCTGACTGATGTAGACCGCGGTAGGACACTGCTCCAGTGCGAGGTCCCAGTTCGCCAGTCGAGCCCGGCGGCTCGTCCGGTCAGGGTCAGGCGGCGCGGATACGGCCCAAGCGCTTGTCGACGACCTTCTTGAGACCAGAAATCAGCTTTTCGCGCTCTTCATGATGCTCGCCAGTCAGGACACCGAGCGTATGCATGGCGTCGATGTGCGTTGTCAGCACCTCGGAATCCGGCGCGCCCGTTGCCCCGATTGCCGAGATGTATCGGCCCAGCGACTTGGCGGCTTCGCCCATCATCTGGTCCTTGACCTCATCGGCCTTCAACTCAGCCTCTTTCACGGCAAAGAAAATCTCGCGCAGCTTGCGGCGATCTCCTTGGGTCAGCCCGGTCGCAAGCTCGCTGATCTTCTTCACGCAGGCGCGTACAGCGACGCGATTCGGCTCCTGTTCCCAGGGCGCGAGATTTGTCGGATCGCCCACCGGATCAACGAAGCGGCGCATCGGACCGTTGTATGAATCGATCATGCGCCGGCGGCGGCATGGCCCCACATAGACGGCGCAATCGACGAACTCGCGCGGGCGATCAAGCACCGACTTCACGCGCAACATCACGGCCTGCGAAGAGAACGGGCGGGCGAGCATTTCATCAACGCCGCTTTGCTGGGCGGCATCGAGGAACGCCTTGGTCGGCGTGTCGGTCATCACGATGATCGAGGTCTGCCGCGACACGTCCCGATAGCCGGAGCGGATCATGCGCGTATACTCCAGGCCGGATAGGCCCGGAATGCGCGACGCCGTCAGGACAATGCGCGGCTGCAGCTCAGCCGTAAGCGACAACAGTTCGTCGCCATCACGAACCGTTGTGATCATGAAAAAACCTGCAGCGCGCAGGACCTCCGCAAGCAGGTTGCGCGAATGCGGGTCCGAATCCGCGATCAGGAAAGTCGGCGGCGCGTGACGGCTAGACATGGTTCCCTTGCCCCTAGGACGAAGCCTATGCCTAGCAAAACAGGGTTAAGGTCCAATCCGCGCCGATGCGGGAAGTTCGCCGCTGCGGATATACGACTCGTTAGGACTACCGAAGAGGAATCTTGACGGACGAACGAACCGATACCCGCTCTCATGCCCTGAACTTGGAATAGGTCTGCTTCGCGGCGAGGATCACGTGATCCGCGACGCCGTTCTCGCGATCGACATTGGCCTCGGCATATTCCGGAGACGTCATCATCTCCAGAAAAGCGGCGCGCGAGGGATAGAGCGCCAGCACGATCCAGTCCCACGGCTTGTCGCCCTGATCGCCGACTGCCGCGCCTTCGGCATGACCGGCCCAGAGAATCGTAGCGCCGACCTTCTTGAAGAGCGGCGCGTCGAGTTTGCTATAGCGCAGATACGCATCCCATCCCGAGCCATTGCCATCGAGCGAGCGCTCGCGGAACTGCACCAAGTTTACCATCACGACGGGACCTTCATCAGGAAGGCTGCGGACGAAGTCTTCGTTGAGTGTTTTCGGCCCTGCCATTGTCGTCCACTGCTTGCACCGACCTAAAGGCCCTTTAGCCACTCCAGCAGCAACCTGTTTGTCTCGGCAGGCTTCTCCTGCTGGTTCCAGTGCCCCGCGCCGGGGATCATGTGGAAACCGCGCAAGTCGTCGAAATGTTGTCGCATGCGTGTTTCGACATCCCGGCCGAACATGCGGATGCCCACATCCCTGTCGCCGGCCATGAACAGCGCAGGCTGTTGGATCTTCGTCCCCGCAAGGCGCGAGGCCGCCGCAAAGTCGCGATGGAAGTTGCGATAGCGGTTCAGCGGCCCGCGAAATCCCGACCCCTCGAACTCCTTCACGAGATAGTCGATGTCGGCGTCGCTCAGCCATGCCGGGAATTTCCCCGGATCGGTCATGCCCTGCAGGAACGGTTCGCCATGCTTCTTGCCCACCGGCCACCCGCCCGCCGGCGCATCGCCCGACCACGCGAAGTAGATGCGGCGAATGGTGTCGCGGACGTCGGCCTCAAACTCCGCTTCGGCGACGCCCTGATCCTGAAAATAGACCATGTAGAAGAACAGGCCGTTCTCGGTAAACATCTTGCGCGCCACGTCGATCATCGGCGCAGCGCCGTGGCCCATGTGCGGGATCGACATGCCGCAGACGGCCGTGAAGCGCTGGGGATCGGTCCAGGCTGTGTTCCAGACGATCGGCGCGCCCCAGTCATGGCCGACCAGGATCGCCTTGCCGCCGCCAAGCGCATCCGCCACCGCCTGATTGTCGGCGACGATGCTCGCCATGTCGTAGGCTTCGACGGGGTAGGGTCTGGACGAGCCGCCATAGCCACGCACGTCGATGGCGGCGGCGGTGTAGCCGGCGTCCGCTATCGGCCCCATCTGGTGGCGCCAGGAATACCAACTCTCCGGCCAGCCATGCACCATCAGCACGAGCGGCCCTGAGCCTTCCACTGCCACGCGGATCGACTGGTCGCCAGACTGGACGTAGCGGAACTCGTGGGCCATATTGAAGGCTCCTCTGCGACCGTGTGTATCGGTTGCGCTTTGCGGGCAAAGCCGGACCCTGTCTGGGCCGTCCGCACCTTAACCAAGCTGGCGCGTGGGCCAAGGTCTAAGCCTGTTGGGCGAAGCCGAAAACCCGGAGCGAGCCAGCGTAAAGGCAAGCGCACCGCTTACGGTAGGGACCCCCTCCGCTAGCGATAGGCGCAAAGGAGGATCCCATGCTTCTGACCATGATGAAGGGCAAGCTGCATCGCGCGGCCGTCACCCAGTGCGACCTCCACTATGAAGGCTCGTGCTCAATCGACATGGACCTGCTGGAAGCCGCGAACATCCTGCCGCACGAACGCGTGGATATCTGGAACATCACCAACGGCGCACGTATCTCGACCTACGCGATCGAGGCCCCGCGCGGCTCCAGGATCATCGGCATCAACGGCGCCGCCGCGCGCCATTTCCAGACCGCCGACCGCGTGATCATCGCCGCCTTCGCGCAGATGGATGAGACTGAAGCGAAGCAATGGGCGCCCAGCGTGGTGCGGTTGAATGAGCGGAACGAGGTTGTGACGGGAATCGCGTAGCGCCTGCGGCGCGGGAGTAGGGAATAGGCAGTCGGGAGTAGGGTGGGGTAGACGACTGCCTACTCCCTATTGCCTACTCCCTATGCGCATCGCGCATCCCTACTTGGTGAGCTCGAACACCACATTCACCGTCTGCACCAGCGAGACTTCACCAGCGGCGATGGGCGTCGCTTCCGCGGCCATGTCCTGCATGCGCATCATGACGGGCATGGGCGGCTGTGGGTAGAACTCCTGCTCGCTGATCGTGACGATCCGCTTCACCTTGTAGCCGACGGCCTGGGCGTAGATTTCGGCCTTGGCGGCGGCGTCCTTGATGGCTTCCACACGCGCATCGTTCTGGAACTTGTCCGGCTGGTCGACCGAGAAAGAAATGCCGTTGATCGTGTTGCCGCCGCCCTTCACCACGGCGTCGAGCGTCTTGCCGAGCGTGTCGAGCTTGCGAACCTTGATGGTGATCGAGTTTGACGCCTGATAGCCGGTGAGGCGCGGGCGAGCATTGTTGGGATACTCGTACACCGGATTGAGCGACATGCTGCCGGTCTGCATGTCGCGGTCGGCGATGCCGGCGGCTTTCACGGCGGCGAACACGCCGTTCATGTTCGTCGCCTGCTGCGCCATCGCCTCGGCTGCGGTCTTGGCTTCAACCTGCACGCCCACATTGATCATCGCGACGTCAGGCGGCTGTTCGATGGAGCCGCGGCCCATCAGCGTGATCGTGGTCTCGGGCTGGATCGAACTCATGGCAGGCATTCCTGGGGGCATCGGCATTGGCGGTTGCGCCATCGCCATCGGAGCGGTTGCGCAACCAGCCAGCGCAGAAATGGCCAGCAGGGTGGGGGCTAGGCGTGTCATCTTGTTTGACCTTTCGTGGGTCGCTGTCGTTGTCCTGAATCCTCTGTCGAAATGGGGCGGGCCTGTGGCGCGGCAAGCGCAATCTGGCGGCGCAGCATGGCAGGCTGGCAGCCAAGCCGCAGCGTCACCTTGAATCAACGGCCGATGAGCAGTGCGTTCAGCACAAAATATGCGCCAACCAGCGCCAGCGTGATCGCCGTGATGCGGGCAAGATCGCGCTCCAGGCGATAAGCGCGCTCGCGGCGGAGGCGGCCCTGCGGTCCTTCAAGGGTCGGCGTGGTCTCGATCCAGCGATCGCTTTGGAAAGCCTTGATCGGGCTTGCGATGAACGCCGCAAGGCAGGCGCCGACGACGAGGATGCCGACAAGAAGATATCCGAACACGAACGATGTGACGCCC
This sequence comes from Alphaproteobacteria bacterium, assembly GCA_031419455.1. GTDB lineage: Bacteria > Pseudomonadota > Alphaproteobacteria > Caulobacterales > Hyphomonadaceae > UBA7672. Next base: position 2,462 of record JANOKS010000017.1, on the reverse strand, counting down.
CAGACGGCGCCGTGCCATGCATCCTGTTTCTCGCCCGGCGCCTCCAGCGCGCGCGTCATCATCCCCATGCCTGCGAACGAAAGGATGTGCAGATCGATGAGAGGCGGCGGCGGCACGGCAAAGCTGCGCAGCGGCGCGTGGATTACGGCCGCGACGCCATCGGCGAGGGCGCGGTAGCTGACGATGAACTGAGAGATATCCGGCGCGACGGGAAGCGCCCACTGCCTGTGGATCAGGCTGATCAGTGTCGGCACGCTAAGCACGATGCTGGCGAAGTAGAGCGCCTGGCTGGAGCGGCTGACGGTTGAAGTTGCGATCATGTCCAGCGGGATAGCATGGCGCCTGAAACGGAGCGCTCCTTAACTTGCATACAGCAACCATTAACCCTTTTACCTGATAGCTCCCGTCTGCACCGAGGCGTCCCGCGGCAGGCGGGTCCGCCAGCAGAAGCAGGGGCCGAATTTGCGTCAGCGCTCGATCAACTCTCTCACAGTCAAAGCTGGCGGAGTCATTCTCTGCAGCACGATCCTGGCTGGTCTTGTCGGCGGCGGCGCTGCGTGGATCCTGAACAACGAGCTTGCTGCGACGAACCATGTCAGCAAGGTTCTGCGCAACCACCTCGAAGGTGACATGATGCACGATGCGCTGCGTAGCGACGTGCTCGCGTCTCTCGCCGCCAACAATCCCGCCTACGGTCTTTCGGCCGCTGACGTCACTGCCGACATGACCGAGCATGTCGAGAATTTCCGCAGTCTCATTGCCACCAACGTCGAGCTTACGGCCGGCAGCGAACTCGGCGAAGTCATCGCCGCAGTGAAGCCTGCCCTCGACAGTTACATCGAAACGGCGACAAAGCTGGTCGAGACGGCGGCCATGGACGAAGTTGCGGCCTTTGCCATGTTGCCTGGTTTCTTCGAGGATTTCCGCAAGCTTGAGGATGGCCTCTCGGCCGCCTCCGACAAGATCTCGGCTGAGTCCGACGCAACAGTCGCCGCTGCCGGCAATATCGGCGTCATCTCCCAGATCGCGATCCTGATTGCATCGATCCTCGCGATCGGCGCTGTCATCGCCATCGTGCTCGGTGCTCGCCGCAAGATCGTCCGGCCGATCGTCGATCTCACCAGCGCGATGGACAAGCTCGCCGCGGGCGACACCAGCGTGCAGGCGCCTCACCGCGACCGCGAGGACGAGATCGGCCGCATGGCCGGCGCTCTCACCAAGTTCCGCGAGAATGCGATCAATCGCATCGCACTGGAAGCCTCGCAGCGCACGCAGGAACAGGAGCGCGCCGAACGCAGCCGTCGTGTAGAGGCCCTCGCCTCCGGCTTTGCGGACCAGCTGGCCTCCACCCTGTCCACCCTCCGTGAGTCGTCTGGCCGCCTGATGAAGGACGCCACGTCGCTGGAGCATGTCTGCGACGAGGCCAACCGCAGCGCCTCCAAGGCGACCAACGCCACGGACGGCGCCAATTCGAACGTTCAGACCATCGCCGCCGCGACGACGGAACTCAGCGCCTCGATCCAGGAGATCGCAACGCGCATGAGCGAGTCCGCTCGCTCGGCCGAGCGGGCCGTCGCGCAAGGCGCCGCCGCCGGCGCCACGGCGAAGGAACTGGCCGACGCGGCCCGCAACATCGACGAGATCGTCTCGGTCATCGGCAGTGTCGCCGAACAGACCAATCTGCTCGCGCTCAACGCCACCATCGAGGCGGCGCGCGCGGGTGAAATGGGCCGCGGGTTCGCAGTCGTCGCCGCCGAGGTGAAAGCGCTGGCCAGCCAGACATCGCGCGCCACCGAAGACGTGTCGAAGCGGATCGTTGAAATCCAAGGCATCAGCACCCGCTCGACCGAACAGCTGCGCGAGGTCATCGCCTTGATCGACCAGATGAAACAGTTCAGCGTCGCCGTGGCTGCAGCGGCCGAAGAACAGAGCGCCGCCACCAACAGCATTGCCGAGAACGTCAATTCTGCCGCCGGTCTTTCGGACGAGGCGCGCGACAGCGTCGCCGCGATGAGCAGCGTCACCGCGCAGGCCCGCGCGGCGACATCTTCGGTGCAGGACAGCGCGCGTTCGGTCGAGGATCTATCCACGCGCCTCAACGCGGTCGCGCGCGACTTCCTCGACAAGCTGAAAGCGGCTTAAGGCTTGGCGGCGTAGGCGCCGTTTGCAATTCGTCAACCGTAGCTTCGCAACGGTTAAGGTTGCCCGGTAATTTACCCTAACAGGATCGGCCGGGAAATTAGGCTCGGCCTGCTAGCACACTTTCATTGCTCCTCGAAGCTGATGGAAGTGTCGTGCACCTCAAAGCCCCGAACCAGACCTTCATGATTCTCGCAATGCTGGCGGCGATTGCCGCTGCGCCTGCCGCTCATGCGCAGGAAGGCGACACCGAAAATGTGAGCCAGCAGGGCGTCGTCGAGTTGACGCTGGACCATGCTGAATCCGGCCAGGATGTGCTTGCG
>JANOKS010000016.1:0-19174 GCA_031419455.1 Alphaproteobacteria bacterium | reverse complement strand
ACTTTGCAACTGCCCATGACGATCCCATCGCACTCGAACTTGTCGATATCGGCGGCGAGGACGAGGCGCTCATGCTGCGCGGCTCGGTCCGGATCAACACGTTCTTCATGCCGATCATCGGTCAGCCTTACGTCACCGTCGAGGCGGAAAGCGAAGTTCGCCGCGGCGGCGCCAATGTCGAGGTCACGCTCGCGCTCGATGTCACCGGCTCGATGAACGCCACGCGGATCCAGGGCCTCAAGGACGCATCGAAAATCCTGATCGACGAGGTCGTCAGCTCGGCGCAGGAGCCGTTCTACTCTAAGGTCGCCGTGGTTCCGTGGGCGCAGAGTGTCAACATCGCCAACGGCTCCGACGACTACGTGACATCGACCGCGCTGACAGAGTTGCGTGGCGAGATTCGCGGCGCGACGAACATCTCTAACGCAACGTGGCGCAATGGCTCGACCACGACCAAGTCGATCTCTTCGGCGGGCTGGCGCACCAATTCCGGCCGGGACATTTCGGGCGTCGCCTGGCGCAATGGCGCTGCGCTCACCACCGTGACAGGAATCACGAAGACCAACAGCAACTCGCGCATTCGCATCCAGACGTCATCGAACACGAGCTACCTCAATGGCGAGACGGTTGTCATCACCAACGCCAATGGCAGCTATACCGGTCTCAACGGCAACATGTACCGGATCACGGGAAAGACGACGGCGTCGCCCTGGTATTTCTGGCTCTACAATGTCGGTACGACCACCTACACGACGCCGCCGAGCGGCAGCACCGATAGCACGGCTGGCACGCTGCAGCGCTGCCTGCTGACCGACTGCACGGTGCGCGTGACGGCGTCCAGCCACGGCTTCGCGACGGCCGACCGCGTCTTCGTTGACAACGTCAACACGACTGGCACGGGAGCGGAGTTCAACAACACCTGGGGGCAGACGTGGACTGTCACCAACCGCGACTCAAACAACTTCTCGCTCGACGGAACCTACGGCCCGAACTTCAAGACTTACAGCAGCAACGGGACGGCGTCGGAATGCTATGTGTCCGACTGCCGCTATCGCGTCATCACATCGGCAAACCACGACTTCAGCGCAACTGACCGCCTGTTCTTCTGGGGCATCACCCAGAGCGGCGGCGGAACGTCGCTTAACACGACCTCGGGATCGACAATTCCCGTCGACAGCCCGGCGACCAACACATTCTATCTGTCCGGCGATTCTCGAAACTACATGACCTGGTCGTCGGGCGGTTCAATCGCTGAATGCGCCCGCACTGATTGCCGCACCGTGGTCACATCGGCGGACCACGGCCTCTCGACCGGCGACAAGGTCGAGATGCGCAACATCGTGGGCCCGACCGGGTTCAACTATGGTTCGAACGCGGCCGCTTCGAACGTCGGCACGAACACGGCGGATCGTCGTTACTGGACCATTGCGAAGTTGTCCAACGACCAGTTCACGATCGATGATTCGAAGCCTTCGCTAAGCAATGTGTCCGGAACGTTTTCAGGTACTGCCACGGCGCAATGCCTCGCCTACGGATGCGCGCGGATGTACTACAAGGAGAGCACCGCGAGCTACATGGCTTCGACCTGCATCGTCGAGCGTCCTGGCGGACAGGCCTACACCGACGCATCTCCTTCGGGCGCCGGCCAGGGCCTCGGCATCCTCTACACCAGCAATGGCGCGTGCGACACGGACAACTATGTGACGCCGCTCACATCGAACAAGACGCGCCTCAATGCGGCGATCGACGACCTATCGACCGGCGGATCGACGGCGGGCCAGCTGGGCGCCGCCTGGGCATGGTACATGGTGTCGCCGAACTTCGCCGACGTGTGGGACGACGAGGTCGAGAACAAGCCTGCCGCTTACGAGACCGACGACCTCATCAAGGTTGCCGTGCTAATGACGGACGGCGAGTTCAACTATGAAAGCTGCTACGGCATCAACAGATCCGTGCTGCCTTCGGCGTTCACGTCGTCCAATTGCGACACCAGGGACGAGTTCGCGCAGGCCACGGAAATCTGTGACGCCATGAAGGCGGCAGGCGTTACCGTCTACACGGTTGGACTTGAACTCAATATGTCGCTCAACGGCGACGAGTTCCTGACCGACTGTGCCTCGAACCCCCAATACGCTCACCTCGCTTCGGACGCTGCTGAACTCCAGGTCGCCTTCAAGAAGATCGCCCAGTCGATCTCGCGGCTGCGCATCTCGAGATAGACCGGCGTCGTTTACGACATGCGCCAGGGGCCCGCCGGAAACGGCGGGCCTTTCCTGTTTCGCCGGGAAGGGCCTTTGCTCGGATCGCCCGGGCCGCTGGCGTTACGCAGCAGCGGCGTCGCGCTTGTGGCCTTTGAGAAGGCTGACATAGCGGGTTGCAAGGTCGCGCGCGTCGATGGGTTTGGAGATGTAGTCGTCCATGCCCATGCCGAGATAGCGTTCCCTGTCGCCGCTCATGGCGTCGACCGTCAGGGCGATGACCGGGATATTGCTCCACGGCTGGCCACTGGCCCGGATACGCCTGATTGTCTCGCGGCCATCCATGACCGGCATGTGCACGTCGAGCAGGACGATATCGAACGGTTGCTCGGAAAGTCGCTCCAGCGCCTGCTCGCCGTTGACCGCCTCGACGATGCGCGGCGCAAGCTGGACAAGAAAGAGACTGACGACCTGCCGGTTGACCGCATTGTCGTCGACCAGCAGGACGCGCGCGCCCATCACTGGCAGCTGGGACTGTTCCGGTTTGTCGGTCGCGTTGTTATCGAGCGGTGCAACTGCGCTGCGGCCGACGCCTGTTTCGGCTGTGAACCAGAACTGGAAGCTGGAGCCTTCGCCTGGCTGGCTCTCGACGCGGACGTCGCCGGCCATCAGGCGCGCGAGCTGGCGCGTGATCGCAAGGCCAAGGCCTGTGCCGCCAAAGCGCCGGGTGATCGAGGCGTCGGCCTGCGTGAAGGCGCCGAACAGCCGCGAGAGGGTGAGGTCGTCCATGCCGATGCCGGTGTCGGAGATGGTGATGTTCACCAGCCAGTCGCCCGATGTGCGGGGCTTGACGCCAAGCTTGATGGTGACGCCGCCAGTCTCGGTGAACTTGATGGCGTTAGAGAGGAGATTGGAGACGCACTGGCGCACGCGCACCGGATCGTAGCGGAGGAGCGGGGGCACGTCGCTGGCGATCTCGACATTGACGACAAGCCCGCGCTCGGCGGCGCGCGACAGGAAGAGCTGCCGCACGCGCTCGACGGTCAGGCGCAGGTCGCCATCGATCTTCGCGATCTCGAGCTTGCCCGCCTCGATCTTGGAGATGTCGAGCACATCGTTGAGCAGGGCCATCAGTGTCTGTCCCGACTCTGAAATGACGTTGACCCGTTCGCGCTGTGCATCAGTCAGCTGATCGGCGCCGAGCACCTGCGTCATGCCAAGAATGCCGTTGAGGGGCGTCCGGATCTCGTGGCTCATCGAGGCAAGGAAGTTGGACTTGGCTACAGTCGCCGCTTCGGCCTGCGCCTTGGCTTCGGTCAGCGCAAGTTCCTGCATTTTCTGCGCGTGGATATCGAGCATCATGCCAACGGCGCGGATATTTTCGCCCGCCGGGCTGCGTTCCACGCGCGTGAACAGCCGCACCCAGCGGCCCTGGCCATCGGGGTGATGGATGCGCGTGTCGAGGCTTTCAACCGCGTTGCTCGCAAGACAGCGCTCCCAGCTCTTGTACACGCTGGGAACTTCGTCGTCGTGGTAGAGGCCGAAGGGATGTTGCTCCTGGCGCAGCATCGCCTCTGGGCCAGCAATCAGCTTGAACTGTTCCGACGACCAGCGGTCGCCCGTGCGCAGGTCGATCTCGTAGACCCCGGCATTGGCCGCCGCCATGGCGAGTTCAAGTCGGCCCGACATGAGATCCGCATTGTCGCGCGCAACCGCAAGCTCGGTGACGTTCTGGCTGATCCCGAACATCTCGTACTTGCCGGACGCCAGCCGGCGGCCGGAGCGATAGTGGACCCGCAGCGTCTTCCAGCCTCCACCCGCGCCATCGCGATAACGCATCTCGCCATCGGCCGACCCGCCTTCTGCTGTGATGCGCTCGCGGATTTCGGCGTCCTTGTCCTGATCGTCAGCGTGCTGCACCAAGCGCAGCATCGACAGCGGCACTGGCGCGGCGGCGCTTTCGTGGCCAAGAGCGAGTTCGGTGGAGAAGTGGTAAAGCTCGTTGTCGGGATCGTAGCGCCATGTGCCCACTTCGGCATCGTGCAGCAGCTGGTCGCGCACGGTGCGTGCGCCGGCCAGCGTGCGCATGGCGGCCCATTCTGCGGTGACGTGGGTGAAGCGGACAAGTTCGTGGCTGGCGTCCGCCGGGGTGCGGTCGAGCCTCAGCCAGACGGGGCCGTCTCCGCCATCGACGCAAAAGACGTCGCCGCCAGCAGAGCGCGCGTGATCCGTCGCGCCGGCCTTCACCGCCTGCAGCAGGTCGACACCGACCAGGCTCGACGCCGGGCGATTGAGCTGGCGCGCCAGCGCATCATTGGCTTCGGTGACGCGGCCACGTGAATCCACGATGGCGGCAGGTATCCGGCTCCATATGCCGGAACTGACGAGAAACTGGGTCGTGGGCGCCATGGCGCGTCGAGGTCCCGTTCGGAGAAAACAGGGTTACCCATAAGGCCAATTCGTTTAACGATTCTTCCCAGGCGCGGCCTCAGCCTGCCTGACGGAGGCTTTCGGCGACAGCCTTGGCCGTCGCGGAATCAATGTCTCCCAGTTCCCCAAAACGCTTGAGCGCCAGCCGCCAAAGCCATTTCGCATGACTCTGCTTTCCAGACACGGATGCGTGATCGCCCGCCAGGGCCGTGAGCAAGGCGAGGTCCATGCCTGTGGCGCTGTCGCGCGCAGCAGCCAGCATCCTGTCGGCCTCGTCGAGCTTGCCAGCGTTGATTGCGGCCCGGATCAGCGCGTGCGGGTCGTCGGCGGCCGGGGCGGGCGCGGATGCAGGGAGCGGGGCCTGCGCGGCGGCGGCCGGGGGCGGTTCGGCGGCGCGGGGCAAGGGGGCGAGGGTCACCTGCGCTGGAAACGGCGAGGGGGGCGGGGCGCTCGCGCCATTCGCCACGGGTTCTGAACTTGCCACCGGCTTTGCGACAGGTTTGGGCGAGGCGGGCGGCATCGACAGCGACCGGGGCTTGAGCGGGACAGCCGGCTCAGCGGGTTCGAGCGGCGGGACAGCAAGGGGCGCGATCGCACTGGTCGCCGCCGTCGCCGCCGTCGCGGCCGGCTGAGACGGCTTCGGCGGTTCAGGCGGGGCCAGCGGTGCAATGTCGCCGGAGCGCCAGTCGCGGTCGGCGGCGCGGGCGCGTTGGGAATAATAGGCGTCGGCCTCACCGAGGGCGGCATCCTCGCGCGCGGCGCGCTGGGCCAGCATGCGGCGCTGGTTGGGGCGCGGATGAACGGCGCTGACGAGAAGCACGATTCCGCTAGTGACGCAGAACAAGCCGGCCAGCAGCAGGAGGGGAAGTCCCGCGGCGCCCGGGGGGAACAGGCTGGCAGCGCCGTCGCGATAGGTCCAGGCGAGATAGCCCCCGCCGCCGGCCAGAGCGGCGCCCAGAATGAACTGCAGAACGCGCACCAACATCAACGCCACCCCAGTTACGCAGCTTCAAGGCACGCCGCTTCACATCAGGCTGCTCTCCGGCAGTCCCTGCGTACGAAGGCTTAGCGGCTTCGTAGCCACACCGGAACCGCAAACACGCAGGACGCTAGCCGTTTGGCAGTGCGATCTAGGCGGCGAGCCTTCTGCGATTTGTGCAACAGACGCGAGGTGGTCCGACCAGTTGCGAATTGACGCGGGGTGAGAGGCAAAGCCATCCTCCGCTGCAAAACACGACCAAAAGAAACGACAGGGGAGAGACGACCATGCCGCAACATTCGGGGCCGCAGTTCAGCCGGCGTACGCTGCTCGCGACGGGGCTTGCAGGCGGGCTTGCCGCCTGCGTCACGCCGCCTGTGCAGCAGGGCGCCAATGGCGCGCCGATTGTGACGACGACGGCGGGGAGGGTGCAGGGCGCGCTTGCGGAGAATGGCGTGCGTGTCTTCAAGGGCGTTCCCTATGGCGCATCGACCGGCGGTCAGAACCGCTTCCGCGCGCCAAAGGCGCCGGAGCCCTGGACCGGCATCCGCGAAACGATCGCCTATGGTCCGCCGACGCCGCAGGGCCGGCCGTCCACTGCGCCGCTGCTGCCGCCGCGCGATCCGAGCCTGCCGCCGCCACTGATCAACAACGCGCCGCCCGGGCCGCAGTCGGAAGACTGCCTCGTTCTCAATGTGTGGACGCCTGGAACCGACAGCGCCAAGCGCCCTGTGCTGGTCTGGCTCCATGGCGGCGGCTTCTCGACCGGCTCGGGATCGTCGGCCTGGTATGACGGCGTGCGCGTGGCGCAGAAACAGGACGTGGTTATCGTCACGATCAACCACCGCCTCAACGCGTTCGGCTATCTCTATCTTGGCGACCTTGGCGGAGGAGAGTTCGGGGATGCAGCCAGCGTCGGCATGCTTGACTGCGTGCTCGCGCTCAAATGGGTGAAGGACAATATCACAAGCTTCGGCGGCGATCCGTCACGCGTGCTGATCTATGGCGAGAGCGGCGGCGCGCGGAAGACATCGTCGATGATGGCGATGCCGCCCGCGCAAGGCCTGTTCCACCGCTGCGTCGTCCAGTCAGGCTCGCAGCTGCGGCTCGATACGCCGGAGATCGGCATGGAGCGGACGGAGAAGCTGCTCAAGGCGCTCAATATTCCAAAGAACGACCTGTCCAGACTGTGGACGGTTACGCAGGACGAGATTCTTGCGGCAATTCCCGGCGCGGTGGCCGGATCAGGCCAGTTCCGACCGGTGATCGGCTCGCCATCCTTCCCGACGCATCCGTTCGATCCAGCGGCCCCAGCAATGTCGGCAAGCATTCCGATGATTGTGGGATCGAACCGCACCGAGGCGTCGGTGTTCATGGGCGGCGATCCGAAGATCGTGAACCTCACCGAGGCAGAGCTCGCACAACGCGTCGCGCCGCTCGTGCCTGCGGGCGAGGCGGCAGAGACGATCGCCATGTACCGGCGCACCTATCCGAACGCGAAGAACGACGAGATCCTCTACATGACCTCGACAGATCGCGGCTATTTCCTTGACTCCACCATCCTCGCCGGGCGCAAGTCCGACCAGAACGCGGCGCCCGTCTGGGTCTACCAGTTCTATCGCGAAACGCCGCTGGAAGGCGGCCGCTATCACGTGCCGCACGCGTCCGAGATTCCATTCGTGTTCGACACGCTCGACAAGGCGACCTCCATCGGAGGCCAGCCGACGGCAAGTGCGCAGGTGCTGGCGGACCGGATGAGCGCCGCGTGGGCCAGCTTCGCGCGCAATGGCGACCCGAATGGCGGCAAGACCATCACCTGGCCGAAATACAACTCGGCGACCCGGCCCACGATGGTGTGGGACGAAAGCCCCGCCGGTCCGCGCATCGAGAACGATCCGCGCGCCGAACAGCGCAAGCGCATGCTGGGCTATGGCTCGCAGCAATACGCGGCGCGTGAGGCAGGGGCGGGCTGATCGCGCCCCACTGCAGATCGCTCCGATGTGAAGCGGGCTTGGGGCGGAGGGGTTTTCGTGCGCGGTCGGCGGGCGTAGGGTCGTGTCATGCGGAATGGGAAGTCAGACAGTGATGAATAAATTCCGGCAGTCTTTTTTCCTTGCAGCGGTCGCTGGCGTGCTGGGTGCGTGCACGACGCCGGTGGACGCTCCGCAAGTGGCCGAGGCGTGGGCGTGTCCTGACGGCTTTGCACCGAAAGAGGGTCTCAACACCAACTTCCCGCACGAAGGCATGATGCGCGCCTTCGTCGTCGTGCCCGCGAAGAGCTCTGCCGGACCCGCGCATGTGTGGGTTCCGCTGACGGGCACGGTTGAATCGACCAACGCCAATCTCACGGTGCCGCGCTCGGGCGCGAATGCGCTGATGGCGAATGAGGGGTTCACCGTGATTGGCCCAGTGCGCCAGTGCGCCAACCAGGACCCGAATGTGGGACGCGCTCCATGCGATGGTCCCGGATCGAACGGCTGGAACTGGAAGCCCTGGAATGACGGACGCGCCGGCAATGCCGAGGGTGAGAAATGGAAGAACGACGCCGGCCCGGACTCGCGCTTCTTCGAAGCGATGGTCCGATGCGTCGGCACGGCCTTTCCGCTCGATTCAAAGCGGCTTTATGTCGGCGGCATCTCGGCGGGCGGCACTGTCACCAACCGCGCGCTGACATTCAATTCGGACTTCTGGGCCGGCGGCATGCCGATCTCGGGCGAGTGGTATGTCTCGAACGACGATGGCTCACCGCTGTCGTTCAACGATGCGCGGCAGGCCGTGATCTCCAACCCGGCGAAGATTCACCAGGGGCGTATCGGGCCTTCTCCTTTGCCGAAATCGGTCTCGCCCATGATTGTCGTGACGGTGTGGGGCGGGGAGAAGGATTTGTGGGATTGCGGACCGCCGCTTGGGCTGTGCGCTGACTATCGGCCATCGACGCAGGCGGGCGCCAACTATTTCGCATCGATGCCGAACGTGGTGCATGTCGCCTGTTCGTCGACGCACGGGCACATGTGGCCGCAGGTCAACACGCAGGCGTTCAATGCGTGGGCGCTGAAGACGATGGCGTCGCATCCGAAGGGATCGGATCCGAAGGCGTTCAGGCTGACGCCGCCGCCGGAGGGCTATTCTTGCCGCATCGGGACGTACACCGATCACTACTGACGGGCAGCAACGATGGCGGATTCGAAGAACGTCCTGATCACGGAGCTGACGGGCTTTGCGAATCCCGTGATCGCGCGGCGGCTTGCGGCTGCGGGCGCGCGGGTGATCGGGTGCGACCCATCCATCAGCGACGATGGCGCGCACGACGGCGTTGAGGTGGTCGGGTGGGCAAAGCCGGCCAACATCGTGAGGCGCGCAACGGAGCGGTTTGGCGGCAAGTTGGACGCGATCGTCATTTCATCCGCCATGCCGGCGCCGCGCATCCGCATCGAAGATCTGACCGAGGAAACGCTGATGCCGTACTTCCAGCGGCTGGCGGCGGAGTCGCTTTTGTTTGCAGGCGCTGCGGTGAAGGCGATGCGGCCGAACAGGTCAGGGCGGATCGTGTTCGGATCGTCGTCCGGGCCGATCGGCGGGATACCGGGGTTTGCGGCCTATGCATCGGCGCGGGCGGCGATCAACGGTGTGGTGCGCACGCTGGCGCTCGAGGTGGCGGCGGACGGCATTTCGGTCAATGCGGTGGCGGCCAACTTCATCCAGACGGAAACCTACTATCCGAAAGCGCTGCTTGAGGATCCGGTGAAGGGTCCGAAACTGCTGGCGCGCGTGCCGATGGGACGGCTTGGTGAAGCAGAAGAAGTGGGCGCGCTGGTCGAGCTGCTTGCGCTTGGGCAAAGCGGCTTCGTGTCGGGCCAGGTGATCCCGATATCCGGCGCGTGGTGTTGAGCGCGACTACTTCGAGAACTGCTGCGAGGTGAAGGCGAGGATGCGCCGGGCGGCTTCCTCGCGCTGGTCCATCGTGTCGCCGAAGGCATCGCCGAGCTTGCCTTCGAGCATCAGCGTGGCGAGACCATGGGCTGCTGACCACGCGGCGATCACGGGCACGAGGTCGGGGCTTGTCTTGTCGGTCGTGGAGGCAGTGCCGGCGCCGAGCGTGTCGGCCACAAGCTGGAAGCAGCGGTCGGCCTTCGCCTTGGCAACGGGATAGCGCGTGAGGTCGCACATCTCGACGCGGAACATCAGGCGGAAGACCTCGGGGTTGTTCAGCGCAAAGCGGATATAGGCCTCACCCAGCGCGCGGTTTTTTTCCGCGCGCGCGTTGCGGGCGAGTCCGATGGCGCTGACCATGTAGTCGTAGAGCCGGTCGAATCCGTCACCCGCAAGCTCGGCAAGGATCGCTTCGCGGTCTGTGAAGTAATGATAGGGTGCCTGGTGGCTGACGCCCGCACGTCGCGCGACTTCGCGCATGGAGAGAGCGCCGAGCCCGCCTTCATTCATCAGCGAGATGCTGGCCTGCAGAATGCTGGCCCGGACATCATCGCGTGAAATCGCCCTGGTAACGGTCATGTGCATCCCGTTCTTTCTTGACGGTGTCAATTTAAACGTAGACAGTGTCAAGACAACTCGTATGTCAATTAGGTGACACATGCCAGCGGCGCTGTCAGCTTCGACTCGACTGGCTCTGGCCGCCGGGTGCGCTTTTCTTGTGACTGCATGTAGTGGCGAGGCTGCAGTTGCGACGCAGAAGCCCGCAGCGGCAACCGCGGTTGAAGTCCTCAGTATCGCGGCGACGGGCGCAGGCGGCGAGGTTCGCGCCAGCGGGCTGGTTGCATACAAGCGCGAGACGGCGCTGGGATTTGGCGCGCCGGGTGAGATCGAATCGATCATGGCTGATGTTGGTGACCGGGTCGCCGCCGGTCAGGTGCTGGCCACCATGCGCCGGACAACGACAAGCGCCGATGCGAGCGAGGCTGCGCTGGCGCGGCTGACGGCGGAACAGAATTTCGATCGCGTTACGCGGTTGTTTGCCGCCGGCGCAGCATCGCAATCCGAAGTCGACAATGCGAAGCTGGCGCTTGAGCGCGCGCGCGAACGCGTGTCGATCGTGGCGCCTGCGGGCGGCATCGTCCTCCAGCGCGATGCGGAGCCGGGCCAGAATGTCGCCGCCGGACAGCGTGTGTTGTCCATTGGCGAGTCGCGCACGGGCATCATTGTCGAAGCATCGATGACAGCGTCTGACGTCGCGCAAGTTCGCGTCGGCGATGCGGCTTCGGTCAACATCCGCGAGCGCGCGGCGCTGGCCGGGAGCGTGGCTCGGATCGCGGCGAAGGGCACGCAGTCCGGATTGTTCACCGTCGAAGTGCAGGTCGATCAGCCGGCGGGCCTGCGCTCGGGCGAAGTCGCGGAAGTCGTCATCGCGGGCCGCGCCGATGCGCAGCAGACAGCGACCGTGCACGTGGTGCCGGCAATCGCGCTGATCGATGCTCGCGCCGACCAGGGCGTGGTGTTCGTGGTCGACGCCGAAGGCAAGGCGCGGCGGCGCGCGGTCGAGACCGGCGGGGTCAGCGACCGGGGCGTCACGATCCTGAAGGGGCTGACGGATGGCGACCGGGTGATCACCCGCGGTGCCTCGATGGTGCGTGACGGCGACGCCGTTTCCGTAGCAGCTCAGTAGAGCGAAGAAGGGGAGGGGCGGATGAAAGCCTTCACGCGCTTCTTCGTCGATCGCTGGCAGTTCACGCTGATCCTGTTCTTCATGCTGTTCGGGCTGGGCATCCAGTCCGTGATAGCGATCCCGAAGTCGGAAGACCCGATTGTCTCCTTCCCGGGTGTTGGCGTGTTCGTCGTGCTGCCGGGCGCCGACGCCGAGCAGATGGAACGCGTGGTCGCGATCCCGATCGAGACGGCGCTCAACGGCCTCGAAGATGTCGATGAGATCCAGTCGACCAGCCAGGCGGGCCTCGCCTCGATCGGCGTATCCTTCATCTACGGGTCCGACCCCGAGAAGAAATACGACGAGGTGGTGCGCGAGCTGAACGTGATCCGCGCCAGCCTTCCGGAAGGCATTACCCTCTTGCGCGCCAACCGTCAGAATCCGGCGCAGACAAACATCGTGCAGATGGCGCTGGTCTCGGAGACGGCGTCCTACCGGCGCATGGAAGCTTATGCGCGCGAACTGCGCGATGCGATCGAGCGCGCCAATGGCGTGCAGCAGGCCGAGATCTGGGGTGTCCCGACATCGGAAGTGCGCATCACGCCGGACATGGACCAGCTGGCCAATTTCCGCCTGCCGCTGACCGCGGTCACCGAGGCGGTGCAGCGCGAAGGGGCCGACATTCCGATTGGCGCTGTCGAGAGCAGCGGGCGTCGTTTCAACGTCGAAGCGACGGGGCCGTTCGACAGCCTCGAGGAAATCCGCGACATCGTGCTGCGTTCAGACGGCGGCTCTGCGATCACGCTGGGCGATGTGGCGCAGGTCGAATGGACCAACGACGAACAGACGGTGCGCACGCGCTTCAACGGCCAGCGCGCGCTGTTTGTGACGGCGCGGGCGAAGCTCGGCGCCACGATTTTCGACGTGATGGCGAACGTGCGCTTGCAGGTGGACAAGTTCGCGCCGCGCCTGCCGCCCGAGATCAAGCTTGAACGCGGCTTCGACCAGTCGGAGACGGTGGCTCACCGGCTGTCGTCGCTCGGCCGGGATTTCTCGATCGCCATTGCGCTGGTGTTGCTGACGCTACTTCCGCTTGGCTTCCGGGCGTCGCTTGTCGTCATGGTGTCGATACCGGCCTCGTTCGCCATCGGCGTCATTGCGCTCGACCTCATGGGATACTCGCTGAACCAGCTGTCGATTGCAGGCTTCGTGCTGGCGCTTGGCCTGCTAGTCGATGACTCGATCGTAGTGACCGAAAACATCTCGCGTCATCTGCGCTCGGGATTGAGTCCGCGCGACGCCGCCATTGCCGGCGTCGATGAGATCAACGTTGCCGTGCTCGGTTGTACGGCGACGCTGCTGTTCGCCTTCGTGCCGCTTCTCAACCTGCCGGAAGCGGCGGGCGATTTCACGCGGTCGCTGCCGATGGCGGTGGTCTGCACCATTGCGGCGTCGCTGTTTGTGGCGTTGACCGTCATTCCGTTCCTGGCCAGCCGGATGCTGCCGCGTCATGGCCATTCCAACGTCTTCCTCGACGTGGTGATGGGGGCGATCCACGCGATCTACCGGCCGATCCTGAAAGTGGCGCTGGGCATGCCGCGGATCACCGTTATTGCCGGACTTGCGCTGTTCGTCGCCTCCCTGGCGCTGGTGCCGCGGCTCGGCTTCAGCCTGTTCCCGGAGAATGACAGCCCGTACTTCATGGTCGAGGTCGAGCTGCCACAGGGCGTTTCGGTGGAGGAGACCGACCGCGCCGTGATGTTCGCCGACGGCGTTCTCGCCAGGCACGATGAATTCACCTGGCGCTTCGCAAACTCCGGCCGGGGCAACCCGCAGGTCTACTACAACGAGATTCCGAGCGAGCAGGCGAGCAATGTCGGCGGCATCTATGCCCGCTTCGACAAGTGGGAGTCCAAGGAGGGCAACGCTCTTCTTGAAGAAATTCGCGTCGAGCTCGCGACGTATCCCGGTGTTCGGTTCAACGTGAAACGCTTCCTCAATGGTCCGCCGATCGAGGCGCCGATCGCCATCCGCATCCAGGGCGCCGACATCGAGGTCTTGTCCGGCATTGCGGCTGATGTCGAGCGGGCGATGGCCAGCGCCACCGGCATCCGCAACATCACCAACCCGCTGGCGGAGCGCCTGCTCGACCTTGACCTCAACATCGACACCGAGGCGGCGGCCCTGCGCGGCGTTCCAGCTGGCGCGATGGACCAGACGCTCCGGATCGGCATCGGTGGCGCACGCGTTGCGTCCTTCCGTGATCCGGTGGGCGACGCCTATCCGGTGGTCGTGCGCGCGGCGCGCGCAGAGCGGATGAGCATTGCGGACCTTGATCGTCTCTACATCTGGACGGGCGATGGGTCGGCAGCGCCTCTCTCGGAATTCTCCGACCCGGGCATCTCGTCGGGCCCCGCACGCATCAGCCGGTTCCAGCGCGAGCGGACGGTGACGATCACCGCCTTCACGCAGCCGGGCTATCTCACCAATGTGGTGACGGCGAGCGTTGAGGAACAGCTGGCTGGCATCACGCTGCCGGCGGGCTATTCGTGGAATGTCGGCGGCGAGGCGGAGGCGCAGTCGCGCAGTTTTGGCGGCATGGGTCCGGCGATCCTGATCGCGCTGTTCGGCGTGATGGCCGTTTTGCTGCTGGAGTTCGGGTCGTTCGCGACGGCGGGCGTGGTGGCGTTCGTGATCCCGTTCGGGATCATGGGCGGCCTCGTTGCGCTCTACCTTGGCGGACAGTCGTTGTCCTATACGTCGATCATCGGGTTCATTGCGTTGATCGGTATCGAGATCAAGAACTCGATCCTGCTGGTGGAGTTCGCGAACCAGGAGCGCGAACGGGGAACGCCGCTCCGTGAAGCCATCGAGAAGGCGGGCGAAGTGCGATTCCTGCCCGTGCTGCTGACCTCGCTGACGGCCATCGGCGGCCTGACGCCGCTGGTGTTCGAGGGCTCACCGCTCTATTCGCCGCTGGCCATGGTGATCATCGGAGGCCTGATTTCCTCGACGTTGATCGCGAGGATCGTGACCCCGCCGATGTATCTGCTGCTGGCGCCGAAGGACCGCAAGGTTGATCCCGGCCATGCGCCTGTTGCGGTTCCCGCCGAGTAGGTGACACTCTCCGGCGGACAACGCCGGAGAGCATCGTGGACTTCAACCTTCCAAAAGGCCTCGTCGATTATCTCGCCGAGCTCGACCGTTTCATCGCAGCGGAGATCAAGCCGCTGGAGGATCAGGACGACAATATCCGCTTCTTCGACCATCGCCGTGAACACGCGCGAACGGACTGGGAGAAGGGCGGGCTGCCGCGCCAAGAGTGGGAAGACCTGCTACGGCTGGCGCGGCGAAAGGCCGACGCAGCCGGGCATTTCCGCTTTGCGCTGGCGAAGGAGCTGGGCGGCTCTGCGCGAGATGTAGGGTGCGGATCGAATCTCGCAATGGCGGTGATCCGCGAGCACCTCGCCGCCAAGGGGCTGGGGCTGCACAACGACCTGCAGAACGAGCACTCGATCGTCGGCAATAGCGTCGGCGCCCTGCTGATGTGGAATTACGGGACGGACGCGCAGAAAGCCGAGTGGATGGACGACCTCGCCGGAGGGCGGCGCGGCTTCGCGTTCGGCATCACCGAGCCGAAGCACGGCTCGGACGCGACCCACATGGAAACCGTCGCGGTGCGCGATGGCGATCACTGGGTGATCGATGGCGAGAAGACGTGGAACTCGGGCATCCATCACGCCAGCCATGACATGGTCATGGCCCGCACGTCCGGCAAGGCCGGCGATGGCCACGGCATCACGGCATTCCTTGTGCCGGCCAGTGCGCCGGGCTTCAAGATCGAGGAATACCTCTGGACGTTCAACATGCCGACCGACCACGCGCATGTGACGCTGAAGGGCGTGCGTGTTCCTGACGCGGCGGTATTCGGCGGCGAGGGGCGCGGGCTGCAGGTTGTGCAGCACTTCTTCAACGAGAACCGCATCCGGCAGGCGGCGTCTTCTCTGGGGGCCGCGCAATATTGCATCAGTGAATCGGTGGCCTACGCGAATGTGCGCGCGCCGTTCGGCAAGAAGCTGTCGTCGAACCAGGCAATCCAGTTCCCGCTGGTGGAGCTGCAGACACAGTGCGAGATGATCCGTGCACTGATCCACAAGACGGCGTGGCAGATGGACACGATGGGCAATTTTGCGGTCTCGGACAAAGTCTCGATGTGCAATTACTGGGCGAACCGGCTGTGCTGCGAGGCGGCTGACCGTGCGATGCAGGTTCATGGCGGCCTGGGCTATTCGCGGCACAAGCCGTTCGAGCACATCTATCGTCACCATCGCCGCTATCGCATCACCGAGGGATCGGAGGAGATCCAGATTCGCCGGGTCGCCGGATACATGTTCGGCTTCATGGGCCAGCGAGCGCCGAAAGGCGTGCAGGAATGATCCTGACGGCGGCACTCGAACGCGCGCTGGATAGGCTGCCCGGCTTCGAACAATTGCTGTCATGCGACCGCCTGTCAGCGGGGGCCAGCCGCGAGACGTATCGGCTGACGGTCCGCATGAATGGCGCAGAGCGGAAGCTGGCGCTGCGGCGGGCCGAGGGCGAGGGCGCATCGGCGGTGGGCTCGGGGCCGGGTCTCAATGGCGAGGCCAGGTTGTTCGCCGCCGCAAGAGACGCCGGCGTGCCGGGGCCTGAGGTTCTGCTCGTGCTGCAGCCGGAGGACGGGCTGGGCGCGGGCTTCGTGATGGAATGGATCGGCGGCGAGACGCTGGGCGGAAAGATTGCGCGAGGCGCGGAATTTGCCGACGCGCGCAAGACGCTAGCGAAGCAGTGCGGAGAGATACTGGCGAAGCTGCACGCGATAGATGTGACGGCGAGCGGGCTTGATCAAGTGCTCGAATCCTTTACCCCGGAACATTCGGTACGCAAGACGCATGCGGCGTATCTTGAGCTTGGCTCGCCGCAGCCTATGATCGATTTCACCGCGCGGTGGCTGCTGGCGAATTTGCCCGAGACACGGCCGCTGAGGCTGGTGCACGGCGATTTCAGGAACGGAAATCTCATCGTCGATCCGGCGCAAGGTGTCGTCGCCGTTCTCGACTGGGAGCTGGCGCATATCGGCGATCCGATGCGCGATCTTGGCTGGCTGGTCACGCGTTCGTGGCGGTTTGGCGTGGCCGACAAGCCGGTGGGTGGGTTCGGTGAGCTGGACGATCTGATAGCTGGCTATGAAAGCGCTGCCGGCGTCAGCGTGGACAGGGACGCGGTGCGGTTCTGGGAAGTGTTCGGCTCGTTCTGGTGGTCGGTCAGCACGTTGTCGATGGGGCAGAGTTTTCGGAATGGATCGGAGACGAGCCTCGAGCGGCCGGCGATCGGGCGGCGGTCTTCGGAATGCCTGATCGATTGCGTGAACATGTTGATCCCCGGCGCGGTGCGGAAGCCTGAAGCGAAGCTGCAATCGCTGTCGGCGGCGGACTTGCCGCGATCGGATGAGCTGCTCTCCGGCGTCCGCGATTTCCTGCGCGGCGAAGGCGGCGCTTCGCTTGAGGGGCGCAACCAGTTTCTTGCGCGCGTTGGCGCGAACGCGATTGACATCGTGTTGCGCGAGATTGCGCTCGGCGACGATGCGCGCAAATTCGAGATCGATGCGCTGGAGCGCCTGCTGGGCGAACGCGGGCCGTTGCATGAATTGCGCGAAGCGCTTTGCCGCGCGATCCGGTTCGACGAGATCGACATCTCCCGTGACGACCTCCACAGGTATCTGCGACAAAGCGTTTTCAACCAGGTGCTGATCGATCAACCGAATTATGCCGGCGCGGTGGAATGCGGCGCCCGCGAATGACGTTGGGGCGCAGAACCCTACTCGACGGGTGCGCGCAAGGGGCCTAAACCAGCGCCAGTCAGAGAGGCATTCATGTCGCGTCCCGTCATTTCGGCCACCGGCCTTTTCACACCGCCCCATTCGATCTCGAACGCTGAGCTGGTGGCGAGCTTCAACGGCTGGGTCGAGAAGTGGAACGCGGAAAACGCAGCGGATATTGCGGCCGGTATTGCTCAGCCGAAGCAGCCTTCGTCTGTGGAGTTCATCGAGAAGGCGTCGGGCATCAAGTCGCGTTTCGTGGTCGACAAGGAAGGCGTACTCGATACGGGCCGCATGACGCCGAACATCGCCGAGCGGCCGAACGAGCAGATTTCCTTGCTGGCCGAGATTGCGGTCAACGCTGCGAAGGACGCGCTTGCGAAGGCGGGCAAGGAAGGCAAGCAAGTTGACGCCGTGATCTGTGCGGCTTCCAACATGCAACGCGCCTATCCGGCGATGGCCGTCGAGGTGCAGGCGGCGATCGGGGCTGAGGGTTTTGCGTTCGACATGAACGTGGCGTGTTCGTCCGCCACCTTCGGCATCCAGACCGGCGCGGATTTTGTGCGCGCGGGGCATGCCAAGACGGTGCTGATGGTGAACCCGGAGATCTGTTCGGGGCACCTGAATTTCACCGACCGCGACAGCCATTTCATTTTCGGTGATGTCGCGACCGCTGTGCTGATCGAGGCGGAAGAGGTGGCGGGCAAGGGCGCGTGGAATATTCTTGGCACGCATCTCAAGACGCAGTTCTCGAACAACATCCGCAACAATTTCGGCTTTCTCAATCGCGGCGATCCGGACGGCGTGGGCAAGGCGGACAAGCTGTTCGTGCAGGAGGGGCGGAAAGTCTTCAAGGAAGTGGTGCCGATGGTGTCGGGCATGATTCTTGGCGAGATGGATCGGCTTGGGCTGAAGCCGACAGACCTGAAGCGGCTGTGGCTGCACCAGGCCAATGCCGGGATGAACCGGATGATCGCCGAACGCGTGCTGGGGCACGAGGCCAGCGAAGACGAGAGCCCGACAGTGCTGGACACCTATGCGAATACCTCGTCGGCCGGCTCGATCATTGCGTTTCACAAGCACTCCGGGGATTTCAGGCCGGGCGACAAGGGCCTGATCTGCTCGTTCGGCGCCGGCTATTCGGCGGGCACGGTGTTCGTGGAGAAGTCGGCTTAGGGCGCGGTCGTGCGACCCCGGAAGCTGGTGCTTTCGAGGCAGCGGGCAGTTGGCAATAGGCAGTCGGGGATTGTCGGCGGCGCGCGCGGTTGTGCGGTGAACGCAAGCTGGCGGCTGCCCCCTCCGTCTCGCTCCCAAGAGGTCGCGCGCCACCTCCCCCGGCTATCGCCGGAGGAGGAAAGACGGCGGCGTGCGCGGTTGCTTTCCTCCTCCACACGAAGCGTGGGGGAGGTGGCGCGCGCGGCGCGACGGAGGGGGCAGCCGCTGATGCGGACACGCCTGAACCGCTTGCGGATGATCGCTTCGGGATCAGCCGCCCAGCGGGCGATTGCCAGGAAGCGGCGGTTCATATCGAACGGTGTGCGCGGGCATGGGCCGCCATAGGTGGCAGGTGGATCGAGAATGATCTTGGTGTCGTCGAGGTGGAGGGGTTTGTTGTTGAGGAGTTGCTGCACGCCCTGCGCGATCATCTGGTCGCGGAGCCATTCGGACTGGCGCAGGTCTTCCCAGCTATCGCGCCAGTCGGGTTTGAAGCGGTGGGTGTGGCGGATGCGCTTGAAGCGCGTCACGTAGCCGAGGAGCGCGGCGAGCCAAGCGACAAATGCATGGACAGGCCAGGCCCAGCTTGGGGCCTTGCCTTGTGTCGATGCGTCGTGGGTCTCAGCGACTGTCATGGGCGCGATTATACGGCGCCATTTTCCCCCGCCGATCCTGTGCCTCTGTTTCCCCCAAATCTTTCAGGCAAGTGGTTGAGATTGCGGGAGAAGATTTCTGAGTTTCCCCCAAATCGTGACAACGACTTTCCCCCAATCTCGGCGCCATTTCCCTCGCTGCGGGCAGCCCCCTCCGTCACGCTTCGCGCGCCACCTCCCCCGCATTTCGTGCGTGGGAGGACGTCGAGCATCATCGGGAAGTCCTCCCCCGCACGAAGTGCGGGGGAG